>DOVS01000135.1 GCA_003519965.1 Betaproteobacteria bacterium | reverse complement strand
TGAACCGCCCCGACTTTTCCGGAGACCCGGTTGTTTGAGTCAGGCTGCCACAGCCGACTCTTCCTGTTGGCGATAATACGCCTCTTCCATCTCCGCCGGTGGTACACTGCCGATCGGTTCCAGCAAGCGGCGGTGATTGAACCAATCCACCCATTCCAGGGTGGCAGTATTCCACTGCTTCAATGTTTCGCCAGGGGCCACGACGTCGAATGACCTCGGTCTTGTACAGGCCGTTGATCGTCTCAGCCATGGCATTGTCGTACGAGTCGCCTCGACTGCCGACCGATGATTCAATGCCCGCTTCAGCCAACCGCTCCGCGTAGCGGACCGATAGGTATTGGCTGCCACGGTCGCTGTGATGAATCAGTCCCTCGGTTCCCGTTCGCGACCATAGCGCCTGCTCCAGCGCATCAAGCACCAATTCCGTGCGCAGTGAATTGCCAACCCGCCAGCCGACAATGCGCCGGGCATAGACATCAATGACGAAGGCGACATAGACAAATCCGGCCCAGGTCGCAACGTAGGTTATATCGGCCACCCACAGCTGGTTGGGGCGTGTGGCCATGAACTGACGATTCACCAAGTCATTAGGTCGATCGGCTGCATCGTCGCTCACCGTGGTACGGCAGGGCCGCCCGCGAACCACGCCTTGCATGCCATGCATCCGCATCAGGCGCTCCACCATGCAGCGCGCCACCGGGATCGCCTCGCGGTTTAATTGCCGCCATACCTTCCTGGTCCCGTAAACCCGGAAGTTTTCCTCCCAGACCCGCTGGATCTCATCCGAGAGCACCCTGTCGCGACGGCAACGGGGCGGCAGCCGCCCCGGATCGGCCTCACGGGCTTTGTGCTCGTAGTACGTCGACGGGGCAATCGGCAACTGCATGCCGATCGACTCGACCCCGTACGCGTCCCGATGCGCGTCGATAAACGACATCATCACTTCGGTCGGCGGTCGAGCTCCGCCTGGGCGAAAAAAGCTGACGCCTTACGCAATATCTCGTTGGCCCGCTTCAGCTCGCGGTTCTCGCGCTCCAGCGCTTTGAGCCACTCACGATCCGCACTGCGCAGACCCTCGCGCAGTCCTTGAGCATGCTCGGCCTGTCGCACCCATTTCCGCTGGGTCTCGGCTGTGCAACCAATCTTCACCGCAATGGATCTCATCGCCGCCCACTGCGAGTCGTAGTCCGCCTGGTGCTCGAACACCATCCGCACCGCCCGCTCCCGGACTTCCGGGGAATATCTTGTTTTCTTGTGCATTGCTCCATCCTCTCAAGAAATGGAGTCTCCGGAAATACCGGGGCGGTTCAGTACGAGAAGCCGGAACACCAGCAAAAGCGCACATGGCCCGTGGCGCCTGTCGAAAACCCCGGCGCTATCGCTGGCCTTGCCAACGAGGGTCTTTAGCAGTGTAGGTCGGCCATCCCTCGCGGGATAACAAGAGTTTGCTCATTGAACCGCCATGTACGGCCCCGTACACACGGCGGTGTGGAAGGGGTAAGATTGCGAGGTCTTCCTCTATCCCAATTAGCCCTCTTAAGACATCGTCCTGCCAATGGCTTACACGATCTACATCGACAAAAACATTGCAGCTTCCGAGTACTCCTCACTCATGGAGTCTGTTGGGTGGAGTTCCCATTATTCGGAAGAAATGGTTCGCCGCTCGCTTACGGCGTATCCGTTCATAGCTCACGCGCGGTCCCAGTCTGGTATGTTGTGTGGCTATGTCAGCGCGTTCAGCGACCGTACTTTTTCCACCATGCTTGGCGAGCTAGTCGTTCATCCGGAAGCTCAACGAAAAGGCGTCGGTCGTGCCTTGCTAACGGCCGTTGAAAAAGAGTTCGTTGGCGTTCCGGTTTACGTGAAGCCTATCGGGGATGCCAAACAGTTTTTTCTCGCCTGCGGTTATCGCGTTCCGTCCGTCGAAATGCAGGTTTTGTTCAATCGCAATGGCGCCGAGGGCTAACCTGCCGTTCCAGGGAACCGAGAAGCTGCGCCGCTCCGGCGGCCCTGGGACTAATAAAGAATCGATAGGGTCAGACTCGATTGATACAGAATTGCTCTTATTTCTTACTCCTGGCTTCCGATTCAACCCGTCGCTCCAATTGTTGGCGGTTAGAATAAATCAATCGAGTTTAACCACATGTTAACAAACAAATTGAGTCAATACTCAACTCTGTATTTTTGGGTTTTCCTACAGACTCGTTATACATTCTGAGAGGATGGTGAGATATGAATGAGGGTAAAGATAAATATGCGCACGAAATTAAAAATGACGGGGGCATATTAACCGGTTCCACAATAGTCGGAGGAGCTGCCTTAATCTACCACGCTGGGAAAGACGTATATTCATGGTTCACGCCAAAGGAAAAACTGTTCATACAATTATTAGAGAGTAGGTATGATGAAAATCATCACATAATTAAAGCAAGGTTCGCTAGCGCACATATTCATGGCATCTACATTGAGTCACTCTACCTAAAGAATAGTAATCCAAAGGACATTCAAACCTTCCTTCCGCGCGCTCAGAAGATGGATTGGGGTCAAGAAGGGGATCAAAGAGAGGTTGTTAATTATCCACATCTGCTTCTACCAGGCGATTCCTTGGATGTGAATATTGCGCTCCCAGAGTTAACTGATACGAAAATTATCAAAAATAAAGGAACGGAATTGGTTTGTGATTTCTCACTACTAGATAAGCTGGGCGCACCCGAAACCATTTCAGTACCAACTAGACTTCGGTGGGCGTCGCCATAGCAAACAAGTCACCAAGTCACGGGGTCAGGTCTTGCCTTTTGCCCCTACCGATTTTTAGCCAAGCCACCTTAGATGGTGCAACCTCTTGCTAAAATTTGTCGATGGCCTGTATCGCGTCGCTGGCCGTGACAATGAGCGAGAGTCCCTTCCTGGATAACGTCACCCATGAGCTCTGAATATGCCGGCAACCTAGTGAATTAACAATAATTATTCTATTCTGATGGATATATCGATGCATTCAACACGCATTCATGGCCATGGTTCCGTGATTCGCCAATCAGAGTTATGTGTTCCATTGTGTTCCATGGTAAACCAAACGATCCGAAGGAGCATGGCAAAGAAGCGTGATATCAAGCGCGCTTCCTCGTTCATGCGCGCGCGACCGAGCGCGCCGATAGCGCGCTATCCCGCCCTTGACACGCTTAATTCAAGCGGGTTATCGTCCCGCTAGGTGGGGCAGGCTTTCTACTCATGAAAAAAGGTAACGGTATCGGCGCAACATCTCGGGACACCCTTGATCCGTCGGATTGGAAAGATCTCCGGGCCCAGGGCCACCGAATGCTCGACGATATGCTGGACTACTTGGAGCATATCCGTGAGCGCCCGGTGTGGCAGCCGATCCCGCAAGATGTACGCACCCTATTCCAGCAACCGCTTCCTAAAGAACCGACCGATCTCGCCACGGTGCATGAAACGTTCATGCAGGACATCCTCCCCTTTGCTGTGGGCAATACGCACCCGGGCTTCATGGGCTGGGTGCATGGCGGCGGGACGCCGGTCGGCATGTTGGCGGAGATGCTGGCCGCCGGGTTGAACGCAAACCTTGGCGGGCGCGACCAGATGCCGATCGAGGTGGAACGGCAGCTGGTTCAGTGGGTTCGCGAACTCTTCGGCTTTCCCGAAACCGCAACCGGCCTGTTCGTAACCGGTACATCCATGGCGAACCTGATGAGCGTCCTCGTTGCCCGAACCGCCGCCATGGGCGTCGCCGTGCGCCACAAGGGCGTCGGCGCCGGCGATAAACGTTTGATTGCCTACACGTCCGCCGGCGCTCATGGTTGTATCGCGCAAGCGATGGATCTTTCCGGCCTCGGAATCGACGCCCTCCGGATCGTCTCGACGGACGACCAACACCGGATGGACGCTGCGGCGCTAGAGCGCACTATCGCAGCGGATTGGAGCGCTGGCTTGACTCCGTTTTTCATTGCCGGAACCGTGGGTACGGTGGATGTCGGCGCCATTGATAATCTTGGCGCCCTTGCGGATATCGCCCATAGAGAAGGCATCTGGTTTCATGTGGACGGCGCATATGGAGCCCTTGCCGTTCTGGCCCCGGATATCGCTCCCCGCCTGGAAGGAATTGAGCGGGCCGACTCCATCGCCTTCGACTTCCATAAATGGGGACAAGTGCCGTACGATGCGGGTTTTATCCTGGTGCGGGACGGCGCACTCCATCACGCCACGTTCGCCTCGCCCGCAGCGTACCTGCGACGGGAAACCCGCGGCATGGCGGCTGGATCCCCCTGGCCTTGCGACTTTGGGCCCGATCTCTCCCGGGGGTTTAGAGCGCTCAAGACCTGGTTTACCATTAAGGTTTATGGTGCGGAGAAACTTGGCCAAGTGATTTCCGACGCCTGCGCGCTCGCCCGGCATATGGGGCGGCGTATCGAGGCAACGCCGCTGTTGGAGCTTCTGGCGCCGGTTTCACTGAATATCGTCTGCTTCCGTTACCGCAGCGAAGATTCCGACCGAGTTAATGCGGACATCGTTACCGCCCTGCAAGAGTCCGGAATCGTTGCACCGTCAACGACGACGATTAACGGGCGCTTGGCTATTCGCGCCGCGATTGTCAATCACCGCACCGACGCGCGCGATATCGACGCCTTGCTGAGGACGGCGATTGCATTCGGCGAGACCTTCGCTAAAACCGCACAACCCAGAAAGGCATTATGAATTCCACCGATTCGGAGCAATATCCCACGAATAACGATGCGTGCGAACCGCTGATGGGCCTCGCTACGCTGATGAGGATGGCCTTTTCCGGCGTCGATCTTGCGCCTCTGGGAGCGGAGTTGATTAAGCGCGCGGAGCGCAACCCGAACGACGCCAATGCGTTGATGGATTTATCGACAATTTTGCAACTCAAGTTTAACCCGGAGATCTCCCTTGCCACACAAGCGCAGGCGCTGGAGATTCAGCAACTCTATCATTTACCGGCCAGCGGCCCGGCCGGGATCCGGCTTCTCGCCATCATGGGGCCTGGCGAGCTGATGTCAAACGCGCCCTTGGAGTTTTTACTGGAAGGCTCCGATGTCGCGCTCGATATGCTCTATGTAGCACCTAATCTACCTTTCCCCTCGTCCCTCCCCGATCACGACCTGGTGTTCGTCGGCGTTGGCGAATCCGACCGGAATCGTCCGCTGTTGAAACAGCTCGAGCAGGTCATGGCGTCCTGGCCGCGCCCGGTGCTCAATGCACCCGACCGAATTGTCCGGACGTCGCGCGATAACGCCTGCGCGTTACTGAAATCCGCACCGGGAGTCGTGATGTCGATTTCGGCGCGCATCGAGCGGCAGGCACTGGAGCAAGTCGGCCGTGGAGCGCTGTCGATAACCACCGTTTTGGAAGAGGGAGACTTCCCGATCATTGTCCGGCCAATCGACTCGCATGCGGGCCGCGGGCTGGAAAAGATCGACGATCCAAACGCTATTGCAGACTATCTGCAAACGATGCCGGACAGTGCATTCTATGTGGCCCGCTTCGTCGACTATCGCGGGCCGGATGGCCTATTCCGCAAGTATCGGATCGTTCTCATCGGCGGCCGCCCGTTTGCCGGCCACATGGGGATATCCGAGCACTGGATGATTCATTACCTGAATGCAGGCATGACCGAAAACGCCGCAAAGCGAGCCGAGGAAGCGCGCTTCATGGCCGACTTTGAAGAAGACTTCGCCCGCCGCCACAAAAACGCCTTGAACGCCATCGCCGAGCGCATGGCGCTCGACTATTTGGTGATCGATTGTGCAGAAACCGCCGACGGCCGCTTGCTGGTTTTCGAGGTCGATACCGGCGCGGTCATCCACGCGATGGACCCAGTCGACATCTTTCCATACAAACAGCTTCCGATGCGCAAGGTGTTCGATGGCTTTCGCGAAATGTTGGTTAATACAATAAAGCGTAGTGATGTCCTAACCGCTTCTTAGAAAAACCGGCTAGCTGTTAAACCAAGGAACGCTGCCGTGAAAATTGAGCAAACGGCGCTATGTAGACGCTTCGGCGTACTCGTGTGCGCTCGATGGTAGTTCGCCCTCACCTCCCGGCCACCGAACAGCTTCTGGTGGAAGGCGGCGACGCCCGCATTGCGCTCGACCCGGACAGCGGTCTGAATCAATACGGTTGCTCGCCGTTTCCTGATCCGGACGGGGCGGCGTTCGGTTCCGCGACGGCATCGATCATCTCCCCGGCGGGCCTTGCCGCTGCGAACCATCTTCGCCACAGGCTCCTCCTCGCTTCCGGCGCGGAGCCGCGCGCAGCGACCTACGCCCGCGAAATTAACCGCACCCGGGGCGAGTTGGTTCGGTGGTGCGGAGTGGCCGATCTTCCCGGTCTCGACGTCGTCTTCGCCGCATCGGGCACGGATATTCACCTGATTTCCGCCCAACTCGCCGGCGGCGCCGAATCCATGCCGGCGCTCACGATTATGGCGGATGCGGCGGAAACGGGTAGTTGTGTACCGGCGGCCTTGGCCGGCCGTCACTTCAGCACCCGCTCCACACTGGGAAACACAGTCGCCGAAGGCGCGCCCATCGCCGACGACGGCGCAATGGAAGTCGTGACGACGCCCATTCGCCATGCCGATGGCTTCGCGCGGCCAACGGCGGACATCGATGCCGAAGTCGAATCCTTGGCGACCGGCGCCGCCGCGATGGGGCGGCGCGTTCTCCTGATCCTTATCGATGTCTCCAAAACCGGATTGATCGCACCGAGTCCGGGCTGTGTTTTGGCGCTGCATCGCCGGCTGCCGGATACGGTCGACGTCCTGGTCGATGCGTGCCAGTTCCGGATCGCGCCGTCGACCTTGCGAGCCTACTTGGCGCATGGCTTCATGGTTGCGCTGACCGGATCAAAGTTCGTGACCGGCCCGACCTTCTCCGGTGCGCTGCTGATCCCCGCATCGATCGCGCGGCGGCTGCGTGGGCGTCCGCTCCCGCGGGCCTTGCACGCCTATTCCGCACGGGCTGACTGGCCTCAAGGATGGGCTGCGGCCGAGCGCCTCGATAACGCCGCCAATTTCGGATTGTTGCTGCGTTGGGAGGCGGCATTACAAGAACTGCGGGCGTTTCGCTCGGCGCCGGAAAACGCGGTCGCCCGCTTCCTTCAAGCATTTGCGCGCGCCGTTCGGCGCCGCCTACTGAGCGACCCCTTATTCGAACCATTGCCTCTGTCGCCACTTGACCGCCGTCCGTTGGCCGCGGCGACAAGCTGGGATCATATCCCGACGATCTTTCCCTTTCTGCTTTATCCTCCCGGCTCCTCTGCCGGAAAAACACCCCTGAACCACGAAAAAACCATGCAAGTCTACCGATTGCTGCAAGTCGATCTAGTTGGCCGGCGTGACTTAGACCGCACCGGCTTCATCGGTGACATCGCCGCGCTACGCTGCCAATTGGGACAGCCGGTTGCATGCGGCAACCGCGACGGCGCGCCATTGAGTGCATTGCGCCTATGCGCCAGCGCACGGCTCATCGTCGAGGCGACGGCGCAAGACGGCCGCAACGCCTCCGCCGTGATTGAGCGCGCGTTAGCGGCGTTAGATAAAACGGCGCTACTTGTTCGGAGCCTGCCGAATTTCAATCCCCCCCGCACGCCATAAGCCGCAATCCACCGAGACGGGTCGGGCGGCCGGGAACCCAATGCACCACGGATTAGCCAACTTCAGCGATGGCGTAAAATTCACTGTGTACTTCGGTTAGTTAAAATTCGCAGCAGCGGCAAATTGTGCTCTCATAGAACGGCGATACCCGATCGTTAAATAGATCGGCCGGGGTAATAAGCGTTTTGGTCGTATAGTGATTTCAAACGTCACCCTGGCGT
>DOVS01000048.1 GCA_003519965.1 Betaproteobacteria bacterium | reverse complement strand
CTTTAGTCGATAAATGTACGGCAGAAGCGCAGTATACCTTGGAATCCCCGCCGCCATTCAACCTTTCCCGGATAGCCCAAGCGCGCACGACTCAAGCATTCTGCCGCAACCAGCGGTAAAGCGATGGAAAATCATCGGCATAGGCTAGAGAAGTAAAACACAGCAGGTGTTCCCGCGGATGGGCGCCGTAACAAGCCGCCACGCACGCAACGCCAGCATTGGCCGCCATTCGAAGGTCGTGAGATGTATCTCCGATCATCAGCGTTCTTTCCGGCGCCGCCCCCAATGTTTCCATGATTTCCCGCAGCATAGCGGGATGAGGCTTGGAATGGCACTCGTCGGCACAGCGCGTCGCGTGAAAATAAGGCGCCAGCGCGGTGGATTGTAAAACACGATCTAGTCCGCGCCGGCCTTTGCCGGTCGCGATTGCAAGTAAAAATCCCGCGCCGTTCAGTGCGGGGATAGCCTCCGCCGCTTCGTCGAACAGCGGCGTCTCTTGGGTGCTGGATAGGAAATGACGGCGGTAGCACGAAATAAACTGTGGGTAGTCACGCATCGCCAACTGCGGCAATAGCGCGCTAATCGCCTCGTTTAATCCAAGGCCGATAATATGACTGGCTTCCGCGGCGCTAGGCACGGGCAGGTCCATGTCACGGCAGGCGGACTGAATGGAGGAAACAATCGCGGCGGCTGAATCCATTAAGGTGCCGTCCCAATCGAAAACGAGCAAATCGAAATTTTTCGGCATTCTCAATCGGCGCTCGATAAAACGCCGAATTCCGCATCCGGGGCGTCAAGACGCTTGAGAAAAGTTTGCAGTGCTTCCGGCAAGGGCGCTTCGATACGCAGACGTTCGCCCGTCACGGGATGCTGAAAGCTCAACCGCCAGGCATGCAAGAACATCCGCTTCAATCCGCGGGATTGCAATTGTTTATTCCACTGGAAATCGCCGTACTTATCGTCGCCGGCGAGAGGAAAACCGAGGTGGGAAAGGTGGACGCGTATTTGGTGCGTACGCCCGGTCTTAAGTTCGGCCTCCAACAAGCTAAAATGTTCCCAGCGTTGCTGGAGGCGGAATATGGTGTGGGCGGATTGGCCGTCTTCTTTTACCGCGACCCGCCGCTCCCCGCTAGGGGTCAGGAATTTATGCAACGCCAGACGGACGCTGCGCTTTTCATCGCGCCACTGTCCTTTCACCAGGACAAGATAGCGTTTGTCGGCTTGCCCTTCACGCAATAACCGATGCATTCCGGTCAATGCGGCGAGTTTCTTCGCCAGCAGCAGCACGCCCGAGGTATCCCGGTCGAGCCGATGCACCAATTCAAGAAATTTCCAATCCGGCCGCTCCAGCCGCAGTTGCTCAATGCATCCCCGGCTAATACCGCTGCCGCCATGGACGGCGACGCCCGCCGGCTTGTCGATCGCTAGTAATGCATCGTCTTCGTACAAAGCAAGGCGCGACAATCGTGGCGCGATCGGCCCAATCGGCGCCTTATTAACGGATGCGGCGACACGCACGGGCGGAATCCTCAACCGATCGCCAAGTTGGAGCCGATAGGAAAAGGTAACGCGCTTGCTATTTACTCGTAGTTCTCCATTACGCAGCAACCGGTAAATACGACTTTTCGGCACCCCCTTCAGGCACTTGACCAAAAAGTTATCGATTCGCTGTCCCGCCTCCTGCTCGCCGATGGTAAGCTTAGTGACGAGGCCTTTGATTAACTCTATCATTTTGCTTATAATTATAAAGCTGGATCATTGCAGCGGCCGCATGAATTTTCGGCGGCGGCCGAAGTCGAGAATCCCGGTTGACGGGAATGAATGGATTGGATTACTTGGTTAATTTCGCTCACCACAAACTGTTAAAGTAGCGATAGTAAATGATTTGCGCGCTCAAAGCATTCGCGGATTTATGTTTTCTTGCCGATGCCGGCAAGAAAACAACATGACAAACCTTTAGTGAATAGTTAGTTATTTTAATTGCGATCCCTAACACATGATGAATCTTTAAGATGACTAATACATTCTAACGGCGATCCTCCGTCGGTGGGCGGGGGCGGTTTGTCTTTCCCGTGATTAGAGCGCGGGAGAGTAACTTTATGAAACGTATGCTGTTTAACGCGACGCAATCCGAAGAGCTGCGCGTCGCTATTGTCGATGGTCAAAAACTGATCGACCTGGACATCGAATCTTCAGGGAAAGAGCAGAAAAAGAGCAATATCTATAAGGGAGTCATCACCCGTATCGAGCCGAGTCTCGAAGCCGCATTTGTCGATTACGGCTCGGAGCGGCACGGCTTTTTGCCGTTCAAAGAAGTCTCCCGGAGCAATTTTCAAGCCGCCGAGGGTGGCGATCTGTCCAAGACCCGCATTCAAGATGTATTGCGTGAAGGTCAGGAATTAATCATCCAGGTGGAAAAGGACGAACGCGGCAATAAAGGCGCCGCGCTGACGACCTTTATCAGCCTGGCGGGGCGCTATCTGGTGCTGATGCCCAACAATCCCCGAGGCGGCGGCGTATCGCGCCGCATCGAAGGAGAGGAGCGCAACGAATTGCGCGAAATCATGGGGCAATTGGATGTTCCCGGCGGCATGAGCGTCATCGCCCGTACCGCCGGTATTGGCCGTAGCCTGGAAGACCTTCAGTGGGATTTGAAATACCTCCTGCAACTATGGAACGCCATTGAAAACGCGTCCAAACAGCAAAGCGGCGCTTACCTCATCTATCAAGAAGGCAGCCTGGTCATTCGCGCCATTCGTGACTACTTTCAGCCGGATATCGGCGAACTGCTGATCGATACCTCGTTCATTTACGAACAAGCCGTGCAGTTCATGAGTCACGTCATGCCGCAAAACGTGAACAAGGTCAAACTATACCAAGACGACATCCCCCTGTTTTCCCGCTTTCAGATCGAGCATCAGATTGAAACCGCTTTCGCGCGCGAAGTGCAGCTGCCTTCCGGCGGCGAAATTATTATCGACCATACTGAAGCGCTGGTCTCCGTCGATGTCAACTCAGCGCGGGCGACGCGCGGCACAGACATCGAACAGACCGCACTGACGACCAACCTGGAATCGGCGGACGAAGTAGCGCGCCAGCTCCGGTTGCGCGACCTGGGCGGCTCGGTGGTCATTGACTTCATCGATATGGAAAGCCAACGCAATCAGCGGGAAGTGGAAAATCGTCTGCGCGAGGCGCTCCATCATGATCGTGCACGGGTGCAGATGGGCAAAATCTCCCGGTTTGGCCTGCTGGAGCTATCCCGTCAGCGATTGCAGCCCTCGCTGGGGGAAACCAGCCATATCCCCTGCCCTCGTTGCCATGGCACCGGCCATATCCGGGGCGTCGAGTCCTCTGCGCTGCATATTTTGCGCATCCTCCAGGAAGAGGCGATGAAAGAAGGGACCGCCGCCGTGTACGCCCAGGTGCCGGTAGACGTAGCTACATTCTTGCTGAATGAGAAACGTGGGGAAATGCACGTTGTCGAATCTCGGCTGAAAATCAATATCGTGTTGATTCCGAATATTCATCTGGAAACGCCCCACTACACCATCACCCGTATCCGTTCCGATGAATTGGGAAATCCCGAACATGCGCGCCCTAGCTATCAACTGGCGGAAACGCCAACCGACGGCGAAGAGCAAAAACCGGCAGCCGCCGAAGCGAAAACTCCACGCCAGCAGGCGATGGTGAAAGGCGTCACGCCTGAACGACCGGCGCCGATTCATCCCGAAGTGTCCAGTTGGTTAATTACGGTTAAAAAATGGTTCCAGAAACTAACCGTTGGCGCTGAAGCGCCTGCCGCAAAACCGCAACCGCCGAAACGCGAACGACCGGCGGAAACCGCCCGCCGCAGCCCGCGTGCACAAGGATCGGAGAATCGGCCCGCACGGCGGCCGATGCAACAAAGAAACCGTCAAGAAGAACGCTCCGCCCAGCCCGCCAAGAAAACAGCGCCGCGGCCTTCTCGGTCCGCCACGGAAACGCCGCCAGCGGAAGCCGCCGAGCAGCGCTCACGGCGCAACCGCCGCGGGGGGCGCCGCGAACGCCGTGAAGTATCCGGCGCACCGCAGGACACCCCGGCGACACAGCAACCCGTTGCCGCGGCGCCCCCGGAGCCAACAGCGCCTTCCGTAGAAGAAAAAGCCACACCGGCTGTTCCCGCGCAAGCGCTAGCCGCCGCTGCGACAAATCAAGAATCCGTTGCGCCGCAGAACGTCGCGGAAAGGACGATGGAAACCGCGCCTGCCGCACCTGAGCCGAAGCAAGAAGCCGGCGGCAACGGCGATGTCGAGGAAATAACGACTGCGGCGCCCGCACCTGAAGTTCAAGGGGAAGCAAGCGCGGTGGAAGGGAGCGGCGAAAAAGAGGAAAAACCCAGGAACAAGCCGCGTGCGCCGCGCCGCCGCCGCGCCACGCCGCGTTCTACCGAGGAGAAGCCTGCGGCGGCGTCCCAGCCGGTGGACGGCAGCTTAGTTCAGATTGAAACTCGGCCTGAAGCAGCGGAAATCCGGTCTTTGGAGCCCGACGCCGAAATAAAGCCCCGCCGCTCCATTGCGCCGCGCCCATGGCAGGTGGTGGAGGCGAGCGACTCTGGCCCGTTGGAGCAGGTGGAAACGCAGAAACAAGCGTAAAAACCTAACGGCGCGTCTCTCGGATCGTCGACAAGCCTCGCCATTTTCTTAGGCGGGGCTTGTTTTTTTAGTGTTACCGCGGCGATCTGCACATAACAAGACAAGGCGCAATCGAGCCGATGATGCACGAACGTTGGGAAAAGACCGAAAGAGGCCGTCGCAGACCATGTTCTGGCTTAAAAAGGCGCGCCGCCACGCGTCAACCCATGCGTTTCCCCGGCATAGCGGGCATCCTCGCTAATCGGCGGCCGCCTGTACTTTCTTCAACCGAGTCAACAGCCCTTGCGCCGCGTCTTCCGCCAAATCCAGCACGTAGTCGAAGCCATCGGCGCCGCCGTAATAAGGGTCTGGCACTTCGTCCGCCTGAAAGCGGTTGCCGTGCAGGAGGAATAATTCCAGCTTGTGGCGTTGCGCCGGCGGGCACAACCGCTGAATATCCCGTAAATTAGCGCGATCCATCGCTAGGATGTAATCGAAGCGATGGCAATCGTCAACGCCGATCTGACGTCCGCGCAAGCCGCTGAGGTCGTAACCTCGGCGCAAGGCGGCTCGTTGCATCCGGTGATCCGGCGCCTCGCCGACATGATAGTCGTGCGTGCCGGCAGAATCGATCGCTATTCGCGCCGTCAGCCCAGCCTCCGCCACTGCGCGCCGGAATACGCCCTCGGCAGTGGGAGAGCGGCAAATATTGCCCATGCAGACGAACAATACCCTAATCATGCAATTCCACTCCGTAATAAGCCTGTTTCAATTCCTTCATCTGGTCGCGCAATGCTGCTGCTTGTTCGAATTCCAGATTCTTGGCGCACGCTAGCATGGCTTTCTCAAGTCGTTTCATTTCTTTGAGCGCTGTTTTCTCATCCATGGCGTGATAGGCCGCCAGTGTTTGCGCCGCTTTCATTTCTTGTCGCGCCGATTCGGTATCGTAGACGCCATCGATAATGTCCTTGACCCGCTTGCGCACACTTTTCGGCGTAATACCGCAAACGGCGTTGTGGGCGATCTGTTTGGCGCGCCGTCTTTCGGTTTCTTCGATGGCGCGCTGGATGGATTTTGTCCGTGTATTGGCGTACAGGATTGCGGCGCCGTTGACATGGCGGGCGGCGCGGCCGATAGTCTGAATCAACGAACGCTCGGAGCGCAGAAAGCCCTCCTT
>DOVS01000087.1 GCA_003519965.1 Betaproteobacteria bacterium | reverse complement strand
CTGCCAATAGCAATTGCCCTTCAACTCTATCCCATGGGCGATCGCAGTTGAACTCGCAATGCTCCCAACTATCCGGGAACCGAAGAGAAACGACCGATGGGGCTGAGTTGCATACTCCAATGGCGCCTCTAACGCCTCCTCTAATATCCGCATTGTTGCCTCGTGCGCCGCTGGGATCTCATAATCCTCTAGTACTGCTCGCAACGTTTTCCCGGTCAGCTGTTGTCGTTTCATGAAGATGATCCCTCGGTCATTTGATTTGGCTGGTATTTTTTTCAAATAAAGGGGCCCTTCACCAGCATCAAGAACCCATTCTTTTCTTACAAATCCCTTTATAGAACATAATCAACTGAAATAAGAAGAAAAATGAAAAGCGCTCTCTAACGCCTGCGCGGTAACGAATAGCGCACACTCGCAAGGAAGATGAGAAAACTCCGGGTATAGTTCTACGTTCCCGCATTGATAATGCTGGCCTTTGAACACAAGGCAGGCGCCAATTAGATCGTGTGGGTACTTTGTAACGGCAGACCGTGTCGTTGCCTTTATTATGGACTCACACGGTCTCCCCAGCGAGATTTCCGAATCCGGTGCTCGGTTTATGGAGAGCCAATACGTCAGCTAATGCGGGAGGATAAGGCTTCTCCCTCGGAGGGTATGCGGTCTAATGCTTATCGGTCAGGAGCAGAAACAGAAATATCAACCACAACCGGCGCATCCTCAGGTTGTCCCGTTTGTTCAAACATTAGGGCTTGCATATAGATGCATGCCTTTTTTGACTAAAGCGCCATTCAACGATGGATGAATGCCTTCATCCGGCATGAATTAAGAAACAAGGAAAAACACGAAGGTATCCTTACGAGGCCGCTCCTTGAACCAGCCCGTCCCTAGCCCCTTCCTTGTTCGCCGCCTGGCGTATCTCCTTGAAGATTACTTCTCCCTAATGGGCGCTGAGCAGACCGCGATACGCTGCCTGCCGCCCATTGCCTCCGGCGCCTGATCGTGCGGATGGCTGGCACGCCCCTCTTTCCACGTGGCAAGGGGGCTCCAGATGATCCCAGACGCTGTTCGCTGCGCGCACCGGGTTCAATCCGAGGCGGCGCAACCGGCGGAACAGTAATGTTCACGTCGATGAGCATTGCTTTGTAACGTCCTTCCCAGGACGCGCCGGTGCACTCGATGGACGCGTTAGCGCAATTACTTCGCGGAATTTAATGTTTTCAGATCAAGCAAAGCTTGCGCTTTATTTCTTGGGTCAATCGAGGCGCCGGCGAAGAACACGTTTGCCAATGGCCCTGTCACAAAATCATATTGAAAAAATATCGACTGACCAGGCTTGGGGTGAATTTGCCGCGTGCTAGACTCGGAGAGTCCTCCCGGCGAGACTTCAAGAACGAATTTTCCTGCTGGAAGCCGCAAGTGCAGATAAGAGGCATTGTAAATGCTTGCCCACCTTATGACCGTCGAGCGTTACCTCGAATGCCTGGGAAAACGCAAAAATAGCCGCCTTACGGTAAAGATAGACGTCACCCCGATTCTTTACCGGCGTTGCAATGCCCGAGAATTTTGCTCCTGGAGCCGTCGCACAGGCGCCAAGCATAGCGGTAATCATCACGACGCACATCAATTTGACTCATTGAACCACGATATTCCCCCAAACCAATTACTAGTAACGGCGTATTACAGAGGATAGCAGCCATCCTCTGCCAGCGTAATCACATGAAAACCAGCCGTTAACGATGGAGAGCCAAACACCGGCGGCGCGCGCCGCCGGGCTAATATCCAATTAACGGAAGCGGGCGAGCGCCGGATCGTTCTCGGGTTGCTCGGGCAAACCGGTAATAGCGGGCAGCTCGGACATAGGCGGTAAGCCGACCTTCATTTGAATTTTCCCTTGCTTGTCCTTCCAGATAATCGCCGGCGTGCCGAGCGCGCCGAATTTCTGCATTAACGCATTATTGGCCCGCAATTGGCTGATGGTTTTCGCGCTGGACTTCGCCAATGGCGCGATACCGCCTTCGTGCCGTTGCATATTGTATTTTTCCTCGTTCTCACGAAACGCGGCGCGGCGGTTTTTCGCTTCTAGAATGGCGGCGGCCTTTCCAGCGGACGTTTTGCTTAGATAAGCCACGGGAACCCAACGCACTTGCAACCCGACTTTTTCATAGGGCTGAAACGCCTTCCAGGCTAAATGGCAGAACGGGCAGTTGGGATCGAACAGGGCGTAGATCACCGATTTAGGCGCTTTCCGTTGCCCTTCCACGATATGCGTCGATTGTTCGAGCTTGGAAAATAGCGCCGTCCGGTCTGGTTTTGGGATATATCGGCCGGCATAACGTGCGGTGAGGTTATTGCCTTCGGCATCGATCAGCTCGCCGGCCAGCAATGTTTTGTTGTCTGGCGTCGTAAAAACCAAGGTATAGCGCCCGCCCTTGGAAAGCACCCAGCCTTTTAACTGGGACGCGGCGGCGAAGGTTTTCACGACCTTGGCCCCGGATTGGGTCGCCATCTGAATTTGTTTGGGGTAATCCGCCGCTTGAGCGCTCAAGGAAGCGCCAATAAGCGACACAAAGGCAAATGTTGCAAGCTTGCTTGCTGGTGACATCATTTTCTCCTAGGTATTTGAATGGCTTGTCGACTACGCAACAGGCCGCGCAATTTCCCCGCGGCCTGGATTATCAGCCCTTAACCGGCTAATGTTTTTTTATTTATTCCCATTATTAACGTCGCCCCGAAAGCGGCGCGCTCCGCCAGGTAAGATCGTTTGGCGTCAAAGCGGCGCGGCATGATTGTCGCCTCCGCCCATTATCTCAGTTCTTGGCGGGCGCCGCGCACAATGCGGTAATTTTCATATTGACCGCCGCACCTTTCTGCGCTCGCTTCGCAATGTCAAAGGAAGCCTTTTTTTCCACGCGCCGTCCCCGGCTGACGCCTTGAAGCATCAGTGTACCGGTGAAAACGCCGGTAAGCTTTAGTTCGTGGCCGGCAAGCGCCATTAAAATAACACCGCGGCCCTTGGATAAGGTTTTCACTGCGTCCAACGGATAGACCAGCAACCGGTTATCCGTGGAAACACACGCGATATAGTGCGGCGCAGCCGATCCCTTGCCGATTTTGACCGGCGGCAGCATCCGCTCGCACTCACCGAGCGTCATCAGTAATTTTCCCGATTTTTGGCGCGAAACCATATCCGCGATACGGGTCATAAAACCATAACCGCCGGAATGAGATAACAATACCGTGTCTTCTGGAGTCCCCGCGACCGCGCCCGCAATCCGGGCGCCTGGCTGCAATCCCACAAGCGACCCTGCCGGCGCACCGTCTCCTTTGCCGCTGGGTGTTTGCGCAGCGTTAAGGGTATAAGCGCGGCCATCGGAGCCCAAGAGAACGAGCGGGTCTGGCGTTCGGCATTCGACGGCGGCGAGTAAGCGGTCTCCTTCCTTGAAGGAAAGGGCGCTTGAGTCGATGCCGTGGCCTTGGCGTTGGCGCAGCCATCCTTTTTCGGAAAGGATGATGGTGACTGGCTCGTCTAATACGACGGCCTCGGCCAGCGAGGCGCGCCGCTCGGGTTGAAGCAAGGTGCGCCGGTCGTCGCCGAATTTTTTGACGTCTTCGCGAATTTCCTTCGCGACTAGGGTTTTCATCTTCGCCGGGCTCGACAAAAGCGCATCGAGTTTTACGCGTTCCGCTTGAAGCGCGGAAATTTCCTGCTCGATTTTTATCCCTTCCAGGCGCGATAACTGGCGCAGGCGGATGTCCAAAATGTCATCCGCCTGCTGCTCGGAAAGCGCAAATTCAGCCATCAGCACCGGCTTAGGCGCATCGGATTCGCGGATAATACGGATTACGGCGTCGAGATTGAGAAATACGGTATGCCGGCCCTCGAGAATATGGAGGCGGTGATTGATTTTTCCCAGCCGGTGGCTGGAGCGTCTCTCCACGGTCTCGATCCTAAACCGGCACCAGTCGGAAAGTATCGCGTATCGGGCGCTCTGAGCGGGGTTGCCGTCCAGTCCGACTTGAACGAGGTTGAGAGGCGTGGTTGTTTCCAGGCTCGTGTACGCTAGAAGCG
>DOVS01000192.1 GCA_003519965.1 Betaproteobacteria bacterium | reverse complement strand
GTCGAGAAGTTCGACTACCGCAAGGGCTTCAAGTTTTCCACGTACGCCACTTGGTGGATTCGCCAGAATATCGAGCGCTCCATTATGAACCAATCGCGCACCATCCGCCTGCCGGTGCATATTATCAAGGAATTGAACGTGTGTTTGCGCGCTTACCGGCACCTGGAATCTCAGGGGAAACGCGAACCGACCGTGGAGGATGTGGCCTACCTGGCAGGGCGGCCCATCGGCGATGTGCGCAAGGTGCTCTCGTTGAACGAGCGCATTGCTTCGCTGGACGCCCCGCTCGACATCGATCCCTCGTTATCTATTGGCGAGGTCATTCCCGACGATAACAACGTGCCGGTGGATAATCTGTTGCAAAGCGCGGAGCTGGAAATATTCGTTCAGGAATGGCTGGTGCAGCTTAGCGATAAGCAGCGTTGGGTCATCGAGCGCCGTTTTGGCCTGAATGGCCTTGAGCTCAGCACCTTGGAGGCGGTGGCGGAAAGTTTGGACATTACCCGCGAGCGGGTGCGGCAAATTCAGATGGAGTCGCTGCATATGCTGCGTAATATTTTGCGGCGCGAGGGATTATCGAAAGATGCCTTGCTCTAGCCGGTTTTTCTGTCCGCTTTCCCGGAAATATCTTTTCCAGGGCGTCCCGCCGTGATCGATTGGCGCGGCGTGGATAAGGTGTTGCTGGATATGGACGGCACCTTGCTCGATCTTCACTACGACACCTATTTTTGGCTCCACCATGTCCCCCAACGTTACGCCGAAAAGCACGGTTTGGCGTTGGAAGCGTCTCGCGACCGGCTGATGCCGCACTACGCGCGCAAGCTGGGCACCATGGATTGGTATTCCATCGACTATTGGAGCCGCGCGCTTGCGTTGGATATTGCCGCGCTGAAGACGGAGGTCGCCCATCTGATCGCGGTGCATCCGCATGTGCCGGCCTTCCTGACACGGCTGCGCGCGGCGGGAAAACACACTGTGCTGGTGACCAACGCCCACCGCAAAAGCCTTGATCTGAAAATGCGCCATACAGGGCTCGCGCCTTATTTCGACGGCATTGTCTGCGCGCACGACATCGGCGTACCCAAGGAACATCTCGATTTTTGGCCAAGGCTCCGCCAAGAGGAACAGTACCAGCCCGCCCGCACTTTGCTGATCGACGATAGTCTGCCGGTGCTGCGCGCGGCGCGCGGCTATGGCGTCGCGCACCTGCTGGCGGTGCGCCGGCCGGATTCGCACCAGCCGGAAAAGGCGGTGGAGGAATTCAACGCGGTAACCAGCTTTGCCGACTTGACGCCGTAGCCCGCACGCTAAACCGGGCGCGCTCCATGCCCGCGGCGTTACCAGAGCAGCGCCGCCGCCACGCGCCGCTCTTCGGCCAATAGGATGTTGAAAGTGCGGCAGGCGGCGGGGGTGTTCATCACATCCAAGCCGATGCCCCGCTCTCCCAGCCGTTGCGTTAACCGGGGATGGAGAAAGCGCTGCGTTTCCCCGGCGCCGAGCAGGACGATGTCCACCGCCAACTGTTCCAATAACGCAAAATCCGCTTCCCCGAGGCTGTCGAACCCGGCAACGGGCCATGGAATGATTTTGTCCGGCAGCACGATCACGCTGGTCTGGTAGCGTGCGCCGTTAACGACGACGTATCCCTCGCCGTAGCCGGTGAACAGATTTCGCCCCGCCATCACAGCGTCAACGTGCAGTTTCATGAGCGCCTTCCAATTGCTAGCCCTGGGGCTGTCGGGTAGAATCGCTCATTTTATGTCATTTCCCGGCTGCCGGCATTTTTATGGAAGAATTTCCAAGAATTAAGCGACTGCCGCCCTATGTGTTCAACATCACCGGCGAGTTGAAGGCGGCGGCGCGCAAGCGCGGCGAGGATATTATCGACTTCGGCATGGGCAATCCCGATATGCCGACGCCGCCCCACATCATCGAAAAGCTAGTGGAGACCGTTCGCAATCCCCGCACCAACCGTTACTCCGCATCCAAAGGAATTGGCGGCTTGCGCCGTGCGCAAGCCAAGTACTATGAGCGGCGCTTTGGTGTGAAGCTCGACCCCGACACGCAAGTCGTCGCGACCCTCGGCTCCAAAGAAGGGTTCGCCAATATGGCGCAGGCCATCACCGCTCCGGGCGATGTGATNNGACTTCGGCATGGGCAACCCGGACGGAGCGACGCCGCCGCATATCGTCGATAAGCTGATCGAAACCGTCCAGCGCGGCGATACGCACCGTTACTCGGTATCCAAGGGAATTCCGCGGCTGCGCCGCGCGATCTGTCACTGGTACCAGACCCGCTACGGCGTCGATTTGGACCCTGACGCCGAGGCGATCGTCACCATCGGATCCAAGGAGGGGATCGCCCATTTAACCATGGCGACGCTCGACCAAGGGGACATTGTGCTGGTGCCCAACCCCAGTTATCCCATTCATATTTACGGGCCGGTTATCGCCGGCGCCGATATTCGCCACGTGCCGATGATGGCGGGGTTGGATTTTTTCGAGGAGCTGGAAAAAGCGATTAAGGATTCGTACCCGAAACCGAAAATGCTGATTCTTAACTTCCCCAGCAACCCGACGACGCAATGCGTCGAACCGCCGTTTTTCGAGAAAGTGGTGGCGCTGGCCAGGGAGCACGGCATTTACGTGGTGCACGACATCGCTTACGCCGATATTGTATTCGACGGCTATCAAGCGCCGTCCATCCTGCAAGTCCCCGGCGCGCGGGACGTGGCGGTCGAGTTTTTTACGCTGTCGAAAAGCTACAACATGCCCGGCTGGCGCGTAGGGTTCATGGTGGGCAACCGCCGCTTGGTCCATGCGCTGGCGCGGCTAAAAAGTTATCACGATTACGGCACCTTCACGCCGATCCAGGTCGCTTCTATCTTAACGCTGGAAGGGCCGCAGCAATGCGTGGCGGAAATCCGGGAGACATACCGCAAGCGCCGGGACGTACTGTGCCAGGGACTACACAAGCTGGGATGGATGGTGGATACGCCCAAGGCGACTATGTTCGTTTGGGGGCGGATTCCAGAACCTTACCGCGCCCTGGGATCCTTGGAATTTTCCAAGAAACTATTGGCCGACGCCAAGGTGGCGGTTTCTCCCGGCATCGGCTTCGGCGAGTATGGAGACGATCACGTTCGTTTTTCCCTGATCGAAAACGAAGAGCGCACTAAGCAAGCGCTGAGAGGCTTGAAGGAAATGTTTCGTAAAGACGGATTGTTGTGAACGCAGGCGCCGCACGGGACGAAAACGACAGGCGTCGCGGCGCGAGCGGGCTGGAGCCGGCGCGTTCGATCAGGCGTTGTGTCTCCCCTGGGAGCGCCCGCTATTTATATTTGAGTATGTGAATCATGATGAAACCAATTAAAGTCGGTTTATTAGGGCTGGGAACGGTTGGCGGCGGCACGCTGACAGTGCTGCGGCGCAACCGAGAAGAAATCGCCCGCCGCGCCGGCCGTGAAATTCGGGTGGAGGCGGCGGTCGTGCGCGATGTGGAAAAAGCGCGCCGGCTGGCTGGCGGCGCGCTGCATATCACCACCGATGCCGCCGATGTGTTGAATAACCCGGACATCGACATCGTCGTGGAATTAATCGGCGGTTATTCCCCCGCCAAGGAATGGGTGATGCAGGCCATCGCCAACGGCAAGCATGTCGTGACCGCCAATAAGGCGCTGGTCGCGCTGCACGGCAACGAAATTTTCGCCGCCGCTCAAGAACGCGGGGTCATGGTGGCGTTCGAAGCGGCGGTGGGCGGCGGCATTCCCATCATCAAGGCATTGCGCGAAGGCCTGACCGCCAACCGTGTCGAGTGGATCGCCGGGATCATTAACGGCACCAGCAACTTCATTTTGACCGAAATGCGCGACAAAGGAGCGGATTTCGGCGACGTGCTCAAGCAAGCGCAAGCACTGGGTTATGCCGAGGCCGACCCCACATTCGACATCGCCGGCGTCGACGCCGCCCATAAACTGACCATTATGGCCGCCATCGGCTTCGGTATCCCCATGCAATTCGATAAAACCCATATCGAGGGTATTGCCGGGCTGACGAGCGCCGATATTCGCTATGCCGGCGAACTCGGCTACCGTATCAAGCTATTGGGGATTACCAAGCGCACCGCACAGGGCATCGAATTGCGCGTGCATCCCGCATTAATTCCCAAAAAACGCCTGCTCGCCAATGTAGACGGCGTGATGAACGCCGTGCTGGTGAAGGGCGACGCCGTGGGGCCTACCTTATACTACGGCGCCGGCGCGGGGGCCGAACCCACCGCCTCGGCGGTGGTGGCCGACCTGGTGGACGTGACCCGGATGCATACCGCCGATCCGGAACACCGGGTTCCCCATCTGGCTTTTCAGCCGGATGCGTTGTCGGACGAACGCATTCTGCCGATAGGGGAAATTCGCACCGCGTATTACTTGCGGTTGCGGGTCGAGGATAAACCCGGCGTACTGGCGGATGTCACCCGCATCCTTGCCGGGCGGGAGATTTCCATTGTCGCCATGATTCAAAAAGAACCGAAAGCGGGCGAGAATACCGTGGATGTTATTTTGCTCACCCACGCCACTATCGAAAAAAACATCGACCGAGCGATAGCGGAGATCGAGAACTTGCCGTCCGTATCCGGTCAAGCGGTGCGCATCCGCCTGGAAGAATTGAACCGTAGCTGAAGCTGCACACAAAGGAAGTCATTCATGGCCAAGCATTACACTGGATTGATTGAACATTACCGCGACCGTTTGCCGGTCGGCGGCGACACCCCGGTCATCTCCCTGGGCGAGGGCAATACTCCGCTCATCGAATTACGCCGCTTACCGCGAATCCTCAAGAAGGACGTGCGTATTCTAGTGAAGTTCGAAGGATTGAATCCCACCGGTTCATTCAAGGACCGCGGCATGACCATG
>DOVS01000308.1 GCA_003519965.1 Betaproteobacteria bacterium | reverse complement strand
TGTGCGGGGCCAAGCTGCCCGATGCACAGGCCGCTTATGAAACGTCCAATACATTGAACGCGGCCCTGCTTGGCGGTGTCAACTTTATGTTGCACGCATGCGGTTGGCTTGAGGGCGGCTTGGTGTCGAGTTTCGAGAAGTTTGTGCTCGATGCCGACCAGCTCGGGGTGTTGCACGCGGTTGCGGCGGGCGTTGATATTTCGGAAAATGGTCAAGCTATGGGGGCGATCAGAGAGGTTGGCCCCGGCGGGCATTTTTTGGGGTGTGCGCACACACAAGCCAATTTCAAAGATGCGTTTTGGCGCACCAACGTGCTGGACTATAAGCCATTTGAACAGTGGGACCAAGAGGGCAGCCATGACGCTGTGCAACTGGCGAATGCCCGTGTAAAGCAAATGCTAAACGACTATCGGCAGCCGCCTATAGACCCTGCAAAAGACGAAGCTTTGCGGGCCTATATTGCGCATAAAAAAGAATCTATGCCGGATAGTTTTGTGTAGTATCAAAGCGTTAAGCTGCCTTCTTACATTCGGAAATAAGCGCGGATAGCACCTCAACATGCGCCTGTGCACGATAGGTGCCGGCGCGCGCACGGCGCTCTTGCTCCAAGTCATCCTCACGGGCTTTCAAATGCTCAACCACGCGCGCAGAGCTGGCACCGAGTAAGCGCGGCAACATGGTTTCGCGCCTATAGCCTTTGGCGCATAAATGCGCGGCCTGCATCAATATTTTGGGGCGGCGGATGTTAACAAAAGCGTTGGCATTCTTGGTCATTCTAACCTCCTGAAATGTTTGATTCTTAAAATCATACATCAGGGGGTTAGGTGTTGCGCTTAATGTATTACCACCGCTCGGCGCTGTAGAGCTTTGATAACAATTAAGAAATATTCTGATCCTCGTTGCATGGTTAACAGTATGTATACCACCGCAGTTTATTAACGATTTGCTTAAAATTTTAATTAAAAGGGTAAGAAAGTGACTGACGCAAACCAGACAAAATCCGACACTTTCAGCAATCTTGGCCCGCTGACCACAGCGCTGCCGGATTGGGTTCCTGAAATTGCGGTAACATATCTAAACCATACAGCGCTCGGGGTTCCCCTGCGCCAAATCGCCAGAGAAAAGGGGGTTCATGCGTCTACAGTTTTGCGACAAGTGCGTAAATTTGAGGAAAAACGCGAAGACCCGCTTGTGGATCAGGCGTTGGATGCAGTGGCCCGGGATTTCCTTCCACAAAATCCGGAGCATATCGACATGGCCAAATCCCCGACAACCAATTCCGAAGCAAAGCGCATTTTGCGGCACCTTTCTGAAAGCGGCACATTTTTGTTGAGCTCGAAGAAAATGCCAAAAGCAGCTGTTTTTAAAGAGGAAAAAGGAAGTGATCCGCGCAAGGTGGCGACGGTCGAAACCCGCATCGCGCATCGGTTTGCCTTGCAAGAATGGATCAGCGGCAAGCAGGTCGGCTCTGTTGGTCGCTATACCATTACTGGTGTTGGCCGTGCGGCCTTGCGCAGGATGCTGGCAGAGGAAAATGGATTTTTAGAGCAACATCAGGAGTTTGAAGAGCGCAATGTAAAGGTCGCGGAGGATGGCAGCATCAAGCGGCTGCGCTATAATATTGCCGAAAGCCCGCTGAGCTTGCTGGGTCGGAAACGTGGGCCGGATGGTGCGGCCTTCCTTTCGCCAGCGCAAATCACAGCCGGAGAGCGGCTGCGGGAAGATTTTGAGATGGCCCATATGGGGCCGCGCGTTGCGCAGAATTGGGACCGGTTTTTAACTTCGGCCTCACGCGGTGGCTTTAGTGATAATTCGCCGGCTGAGGGGCCTTCGGCCGCCCGCGCGCGGGTTTCCAAGGCGCTCACAGCGCTCGGGCCGGGGCTGGCCGATATCGCGTTTCGCGTCTGTTGCTTTCTGGACGGGCTGGAAAAGGCCGAAAAGCGCCTTGGCTGGTCGGCCCGCTCGGGCAAGGTTGTGCTGCGGATCGCCCTGCAGCGCCTTGCCCAGCATTACGGGCTGGAAGACCCGCTTGAAACCAAAATGGCTGGTTAGCCCTCGGAGGCCGCCTTTACGATTCCGCCAAAATCGGCGGCTTTCAGCGAGGCGCCACCAACAAGCCCGCCATCCACATTGGAGACAGCAAAGATCTCTGCGGCATTGGAGGGCTTAACGGAACCACCATAAAGCAGGCGCATATCTTCAGCGGTATCGGGGTGGCTTTTCGCCAGTTCAGCGCGCATGAAGTCATGCACCTCGGCGATATCTTCGAGCGTAGGCACTTTGCCGGTGCCAATCGCCCAGACCGGTTCGTAAGCGACCACCGCCTTTGCTAAGCTTTCCACGCCGCAGCGCGCGATCACTGCGTCCAACTGCCGGGAGACCACCGCTTCCGTCACACTGGCCTCGCGCTCCTCCAAGGTTTCACCGACGCATAACACGGGGACCAATCCGGCCGCTTGCGCTGCGCTGAATTTATCGGCGACCGCGCCATCGCCCTCGCCAAACAAGGCGCGCCGCTCCGAATGGCCAACAATCGCGTAACGGCAGCCAAAATCCAGCAGCATCGCCGCCGATACTTCGCCGGTATAAGCGCCCTTTTCGTACTGGCTGACGTTCTCCGCGCCCCAGGCGACCGGCGTACCCTGCAACGACCGCTGTGCTTGGTGAAGATAAGGGAAGGGCACGCACACCGCGCGTTGCACCCCTTGCAGTCCCGCCACGCCGGCGATGACAGCCTCCAGCAACTGGGCGTTTTCGGCGAGGCCGCCATTCATTTTCCAATTTCCCGCGACAAGCTTCTCGCGCATGACCATCCCTTTAGGAAAAAGGTTTAAAATATTACCGATGAACGCCGCGCCAGTCAATCCCCTCCGGCATGGCGCCCGTAGCGCGCAGAGGAATCGGCATAACGACGGGAAGAGGCGCGCTTACGCTAGCAAACCGCGCCGCCAGGACTGCTTAAATCTTAGGTTACGGCTTTTTGCGGGCTATATTCGCGGCGTTCGATAAACAAGCAATTACCCGATTGACGCTTGGCCTGTTTCTTAGCCGCCGAAGCATACGCCGCCACTTCCCGATGGGAGGGAAACAGCGTCGGGTCGATGGTGACGGCGCCGATCCCAAGACTCGGCAACGCGTTAAAAATCCGCCGGCCTTGGCGGTCTTCCGCCAAATACCCGCCTTGCCGAACATCCTCCGCCCGGAAGAAATGACTGAGACTGCTCTCCATTTTCTCAAGCACCGTCAAGCAACGCGGCTCCCAATCCGTACTTTGGAACAACACGACGAAATCGTCTCCCCCCACGTGCCCGACGAAATCCTTGTCCCCGTCGGTACAAGCCGTCAAGACACCCGCCGTCAATTGAATAATGTCATCTCCCTTGTTATAGCCATAGACATCGTTGAACGGCTTGAAATTATTCAAGTCGCAGTAAGCGGCGACGAACGTTACGCTGCTACGGAGCAAATTATCGATATGGTCGTTAATCGGTACATTGCCCGGCAGCAAGGTGAGGGGATTGGAATAACGCGCCGCCTGAACTTTGAGCTGCGTCATTTCCCGCACCAGCGCATGGCCGGTGCCCATGCCGATGTAGCCGCCGCGATCGGTGATAATAAAGCCGTCCCATAGATAACGCTGCTCCGACTCGACCACCAACCGGCTCAATTCCTCGACGCCGATGTTCTTATCCACGATCAGCGGCGCCGGATCCATGAAATGCGTGCACCATTTCCTGCCGTACAACTCGCGCCGGAAAGGCCGTGCGTAACGGTCGATCAGCAAATAGCGGTTGATTAAACCCACCGGATTGCCGTCTTTAACCACGGGAATCGCGATAAACGATGGGTTGGCCGTAAACAAATCGAATACTTCCTCCACGGTTTGGCCCGGCGCAACGGGCGACACGTCGATGAGCAGCGCTTCCGCGGTAGTTCGCGCCGCGACGCACCGCTCGCCGCCGGCGTTTTTCCATGCCGCCGGATCGAGGGTCTTCATCACCTCCACCGGCAGCGCTACCGCCGGATGGCCACGCGTTAGCCCGATTACCGCCCCCCGCCCCAGGGGCGCTCCCATTTTTTTCAGCAGCGCCAATGTATCCGTCGTCTCGACGCCTTCGGCGATAGCCATCGAACCCGTGCGGGAAACAATGTCCAATAATCGGCTTAAGTAATACTGTTTGAGCGGATCGCGCAAAAGGTCTTCGATAAAATGGCGATCGATGGCCGCGTAATCCGCGTCGAATTCTGGCCATAAGTGCAACCAGTTTCCGCCGCTGCCTAGGCCTTCCAGGCAAACCTTAAACCCATGAGCGTGATAATAAGCCGCAATGCGCCGCAACCAAGCACCATCGCAAAATACCGGCTGACGCGGCGCGACCCGCACCACCACGCGAGTAAAGGCAACACCCGCCATGCCGGCCTCCGCCGCTAAATTGTCGCGGTAAGACGCCGCCGCATTCCCTACCGGCATGTCGATGGGAAGGAAAAGCTTCCCGTTCAGCCGCAATCGGGAAAAACTATCCAGGATGACTTGGCGGCGACATTTCTCCAGGGACGGGCGCAGCCCGAAGGCCTCCGCGGCGGCGAACAGATTGGCCGGAACATGCAACGGGCTATCGGAAGGGCCGCGAATCGACGCATGATAACCGAAGATCGCCGCATCGCTTAAATCCGCCACCGGCTGAAACACGGCGGTTAGTAAATTATGGTCCAGGATTTCCCGCAACGCGCGCTCGACGCCTCGGTCCAACGGCAACGCGTGGGGAAACGACGCATTGTCTAACGGGCGGAAACGCGGCCGCTTGCGATCGCCGCCAAGCGCCCAGGGAACCACGTCAAGCCGGCCCAGCGGCGCAAGCGGAGATTCCGGCCGGATGTTTCGCCCGCCATCTCCTTGAACCGGAAACTCACCGTCGCTGGTGATATCCAAGGCGCACACGCTACTCCCCTATCGTAATAATCCGCCAGACCGAAATGAAAGCCGAAAAGTTAACGATTCCCCACGCATTGGAAAGTAGCACGCTTTGGTGTCAATTTCGTGACATTCCCGCTAAACACCGCTTGTTGTCATGAAACTTTAAATTTCTCATGTTATTATTTGATTAATTTTGCCTAAATTATCTGCGGGCAGCCATATGCTCGAAACAGGGGCGCGCGTCTTGCCAAGCGCATGCCCGCCGTATCGTTCACAATCACTACATTTATACGCCAATACCTTATGACCAGCACCTTCCACTCCATGAAATCCGCCGACGCCATCAGCTTCCTGCGCGCCATGGTCGATGGCGCGGTGCAACCCGCCCACGGACCGGAAGAAACACCGCCGCTGATTACGCTATCGCGCGACTATGGCGGCGGCGGCGAAAAAATAGCCGATCACCTTGCCCGCGCGCTCGGCGTCGCCGTCTACGACCGGGAAATATTGGATGCCGTGTCGAGCAACGCAGGAGTGGATAAGTATCTGTTGGCGCAACTAGATGACAAAGTCGGCGATCTGCGCGACGAGTGGGTGTTATCGCTGCTCACCGGCCAGAACTTGCTCGCCGACAATTACCGCCGTCACCTGATTAACGTAGTGCTCGCCATCAGCCGTCATGGCGGAATTATTGTCGGGCGCGGCGCGCATATCATTCTCGCGCAGCGCCGCGCATTCCGGTTGCGCATTGTCGGCAGCGTGGAGCGATGCGCTGTGCGGCTTGCGGCGGAAGGTAAAATCGACATCGCCGAAGCCCGGCGCCAGATCGAATACACGAACCACCAGCGCAGTCAGTTTGTGTGGGATCACTTCCGCCAACGCCTGAACGACCCGGCCGCCTTCGATCTGATTTTGAACACCGACCGGCTCGAGGCGCCAGAACAAGCGGCGGCGTGGATCGCGGCCGCCCTGCCGCATTACGGTTGGCGTCCGGGAGACGGTGCGGCCGTCACCCCGTCACCCCCTGCCGGCGGCTAAACGCCGCTACCGGCTCCTGGCTTTTTTGAATCACTTCCTGATAAAAACCCGCCATCCGCTCCGCCATCCGCGCGGCCGACCATTGCGCGGCATAAGCGGTGGCGGCGGCGCTCAGGCGACGACGCAACGCCGTATCCTGAAGCAAGCGAACAACCTGCCCAGCGAAATCATCCACCTGCTCCGCGGCAATCAAGGCGCCCTCGCCATGGCGTAGTACGTCCCGAGTGCCCATAACCGCCGTGGATACGACCGGCACGCCTAGCGCCATCGCTTCCAGCAGCACCAGCCCCTGTGTTTCGGTGCGCGACGCAAAGACGAACGCGTCGCCCGCCCGGTAACAATCCAGTAATTCCCGCTGACGATCGAGATAACCGACAAACAACACATGACCGCCAATACCCAGCGCCACGGCTTTTCGCTTCAGGGCTTTCAGCGCCGGCCCCTCTCCGGCGACAATCAGCAGCACTTCCGGCGCCACCCGCCGCACCCGCGCGACAACCTCCAGCAGAAAGCCGATATTTTTTTCGTGGGCGACGCGCCCCACATGAACCAGCACCGGCCACTCCGGGTCGATGCCATAGCGCGCGCGGAACGCCGCCCCGCTGCCGGCGGCAAATTGCTCCAGCTCGATCCCCGTGGGAATAATATCCGCTTGGGTGCGCACGCCATAACCGCGCAACACTTCCAGCATGGCCTCGGAGGGCGTCACCAGCGCGTCGACCTGATGGCATTGGCGGTAGGAAAAATGCCGCGCCGCAAAGCGCATCACACTCTTGGGAAGAAAAGGAACATAGTAATAAAGATATTCCTCGAAAAAGGTGTGATAACTTTCCACTGCGGGAATCCCTAGCGCTTTAGCCAACCGAATACCGGCATGATGCGCGATGAATGGCGTATGGATATGGAGGATGTCGAACCCCTGGTTGCGCAATCCAGGCAACAGCTCCATAATGGCCGATAGCTTCGCCATCCGGTCTTCTGGATCGAGCGGCAGATAGCGCGACGGAATACGCGTAATCCACTGTTCGTCCGCGGTTGGCCGGCCGTAATCCGGAGCGATCAAATGCACGGCGTGCCCGTGATGCTCAAGCTCCTGGCGAAATGTGAAAATGGAAGTCGAGACACCGTTAATCCGGGGAAAGTAGACATCCGAAATCATGAGTATTTTCACGCACGCGCTCCTCGATTCGTCATCGCAACCGCCCTGTAAAATCAGGTCGGATTCGTCTATCCTAAAGGGCATAAATGACAAAAGCGTGACGGCCATAGGACGCCCGCAGCAGCGGACGTCCTATGCAACGGGGCGTTTCCCCAAGTCACCGAAAATTAACGATTCCGTAACCCAAGCGTCACACAATCCCTCTACCGTTTCTCCATCACCGACCCACTTGAGATGAAAACTGGAGGCTCACCCATGCTCTTGCAGGAAACGCAAACCGAGCTCAGGAATAAACGCCACATTACCGTCAGCATCGCGCAATCCGCATCGGAAGTGTGCGAGGCCCAACGCCTGCGCTACCAGGTATTCGCCGAGGAAATGGGCGCGCGCCTCGCCTCGGCGGAAAATGGATTGGATAAGGACATTTTCGATCCTTACTGCGACCATTTACTCGTGCGCGACAGCGATTCCAACGAAGTCGTCGGCACTTACCGCATCTTGCCCCCGGCGCAAGCCAAAAAAATCGGCGGTTATTATTCCCATACCGAATTCGACCTCACGCGATTAATGCATTTAAGCGACCGCATGGTGGAAATCGGCCGCTCCTGCGTTCATGCCGATTACCGGAATGGAGCGACCATCGGACTCCTCTGGTCCGGCTTGGCTAAATATATGGAAACCCACAATTACGAATATCTGATCGGCTGCGCCAGCATCAGCATGGCCGACGGCGGCCATATCGCCGCGAGCCTGTACCACAAGTTGGCGGAGAGCCACCTGAGTCCGATCGAATGGCGCACCTTTCCCCGCTGCCCGTTGCCGCTCAAAGCCCTGGAGCAAAGCATTCGCATTAACATCCCCACCCCGCCGCTGATTAAAGGCTACCTGCGCGTCGGCGCGTATATCTGCGGCGAACCCGCCTGGGACCCCGACTTCAATACCGCCGATTTACTGGTGTTCATGCCGATGTCGCGCGTCAACCAGCGCTATGCGAAACACTTCTTGGGCAAGTGACGCCCGTCCGGCCCGACTGTCATCATCCTGAAACAAAGGTTTCATACAGTTATCTGCCGGGCGCCGGGCTATTTCCGGCGCCCGCATACCTAAAGAACCACCCGGACGTTAAAACCCAATTTAAAGGGAGAATTACCCATGAACACCTTCGGTCGTAGCATTCTCGCCGGCGCCACCCTGGCCTTCGGTTTTACTACCGCCGCCATCGCCGCCGATATCACCGGTGCGGGCGCAACCTTCCCTTACCCGATTTACGCTAAATGGGCGACCGCCTATAAAAAAGAAACCGGCATCGGCCTTAATTATCAGTCCATCGGTTCCGGCGGCGGCATTAAGCAAATTTACGCCAAGACCGTCGATTTCGGCGCCTCCGATAAGCCGCTCAAGGAAGAAGTGTTGCGCAAACACGGTTTGCTGCAATTCCCGACCGTAATGGGCGGCGTAGTGCCGGTCGTCCATCTGAAAGGCGTTAAACCCGGCGAATTAAAATTGAATAGCACCGTGCTGGCCGATATTTACCTGGGTAAAATCAAGAAGTGGAACAATGCCGCCATCGCTAAACTGAACAAGGGCGTCCATCTGCCCGACCACGCCATTACCGTCGTACATCGCTCCGACGGCTCCGGCACCACCTTCATCTATACCAACTATTTATCCAAAGTCAGCCCCGAGTGGAAAACCAAGGTAGGCAACGATGCTTCCGTCGCATGGCCAACCGGCGTCGGCGGCAAAGGCAACGAGGGTGTCGCTTCTTATGTGCAGCGGATCAATGGTTCGATCGGTTATGTCGAATACGCCTACGCGTTGCAAAACAAAATGACCTACGCCCTGCTGAAAAACCGCGCCGGCCACTACATCAAGCCACGGCAAAAGACCTTCCAAGCCGCGGCTGCCGGCGCCGACTGGGCGCACGCGCCGGGAATGTATCAAATCCTGACCGACGAACCTGGTCGATATAGCTGGCCCATCACCGGCGCGACCTTCATCTTGATGTACAAGGTGCAGACCAACCCCGCCAACGCAAAGCATGTGCTGCAATTCTTCGACTGGGCCTACGCGCACGGCGACGGCATGGCCGCCGAACTGGATTACATCCCCATGCCGAACAAGGTGGTGAAGCTGATTAAAGCGGAATGGAAGCAAATCAAGGACACTAACGGCAATCCAGTGTACAAATAATTTAAGCACCATAACCCAGCCTTTCTATCCATTGGTATAATAGGCGGCTAGGGGGCCGAGCAAGTCGGCCCCCTATATTTGCAACTCCACGATATTGGCTTGCCTACCGAGATGATGTCCGACAACAACCAAGAAGCAACCCACACACGACAGCAACTCATTGATTTTATATTTAAAATAATAACGCAGCTATCCGCAATCGCTGTTCTTTTCATCCTGCTCGCCATTATCGCCTCCTTGATCTACGGTGGTTATCCGTCGATTAAGACCTTCGGCCTCGGCTTCCTCGTTAGTAGCGCCTGGAATCCCGTCACCCAGAAATTCGGCGCCCTGGTGCCGATATTCGGCACCTTGGCGACCTCCACCATTGCGATGTTGATTGGCGTCCCGATTAGCTTCGGTATTGCCTTGTTCCTTACCGAATTATCGCCGCGCTGGCTAAAACGCCCGCTCGGCACCGCCATCGAATTGCTGGCGGCCATCCCCAGTATTATCTTTGGTATGTGG
>DOVS01000198.1 GCA_003519965.1 Betaproteobacteria bacterium | reverse complement strand
GTTGATCCGGGTTAAGGAAGAGACGCCGCAGGAATTGGCGGGCTTTGTCCGGGCGGCGCGGGAGGCGCTGCCCGCCGTCCAGCATATGCCGGCGGTGGATATCGACTGGTCTTCTTACGCGGGTAAACGCCGTCACTTACCATGGTTCTTATTATCGGCGATGTTATTGGCCAGCAGCGGTGCTAAGATATTCATGCATGGCTTGAGCGGGCGCAAAGATGAACGAGTCTATACGCCGGAAGCGCTGACGTTGCTGGGGATTCCTCCCTGCGGCAGCCTGGGCGAGGCGGCGGATCGCTTGAACGAATTCAACTTCGCTTTTGTCGCGCTGAAGGATTTTTCCCCCAAGCTGGATGAAATTATCGAACTGCGGCCCGTGTTGGGGTTGCGTTCGCCAGTGCATACCTTATCGCGGTTGCTCAATCCATTTAACGCGCCGGTGATGCTGCAAGGAATTTTTCACCCCGGTTATCGCGATCTACATCAAGAAACGGGGTTGCTGCTCGACCAGCCGCATATGGCGGTGATTAAGGGCGATGGTGGTGAGATCGAGCGTGACCCGGACGTTCCTTGTCTTGTTAAGTCCGTGCATGACGGCCAGCTAAGCGAGGAAGAGTGGCCGCCGCTGTTCGGCGGGGCGCGTCATGTCAAAGAGGAGACCTTGGATGCGAGCCGTTTGCTCGCGCTGTGGCGCGGCGAGCTCGAGGACGAATACGGTCAAGCGGCGGTTGTCGGCACCGCGGCTATCGCCCTAAGAGCGATGGGCAAGGCGGATAGTATTGACGCCGCGCAGTCTCTCGCTATCCAGATGTGGGACAATCGCCCGGTAGGCTGGCTGCGCGCCGCCTAATCTCGTTTCCAAAATAGGACCCATTCGCCTTTCTGGGGCAACCCGGAAGGTGCGCCCGGCGTGCTACCGACCTATCCTGACTCTATACTGCTCACTTTAAACATCGTATGACCGGTATTTTTATTTCCGCAGCGCACAAATCGTCCGGCAAGACGACACTGAGCATCGGCCTTTGCGCCGCCCTGACGGATCAAGGGCTGGCGGTGCAGCCGTTTAAAAAAGGCCCCGACTACATTGATCCTATGTGGTTGTCGCTTGCTAGCCAACAAGCTTGCCGCAACCTCGATTTTAATATCGCCGGCCATGCGGAAATTCTTGCGAACTACGCAAGCTATTGCCGCCCTGCGGATATTTGCTTGGTGGAAGGCAACAAGGGATTATACGACGGCATGGATTTGGATGGCGGCAATAGCAACGCGGCCATGGCCAAATTGTTGCGCCTGCCGGTTATCCTGGTGATCGATGCGCAAGGAATGTCACGAGGCGTAGCGCCACTGTTGCTGGGTTACCAGGCATTTGATCGGGAAGTAGCGATTGCCGGCGTCATTCTCAATAATATCGCCGGCGAACGGCACGAGAGCAAGGTGCGCGCCGTTGTCGAACATTACACCGATTTGCCCGTCGTTGGCGCGGTGCGCCGCAATCCAGCAATGCGCATCTTGGAGCGGCATTTGGGATTGGTCCCCAGTAATGAGACGGGCGAGGCGTTGGAGCGGGTTCGGCAAATCGGCGCTTATGTGGCCCAGCAGGTCGATTTGAATCGGGTCGTGGCAATCGCAAAACGCGCGCCGCACATCGAGGCGGCGCTTCCGGCGCCCCTCTTCCCCGCGCATCCGGCCGAGAAACGGCCAATGCGTGTTGGCGTGGCGCGCGACAAGGCGTTCGGATTTTACTATGCGGATGACTTGGACGCCTTGCGCCAAGCGGGAGGAACGCTCGTTTATCTGAATATGTTGGAAGACCGTCATTTACCGCCGATCGATGCACTGTTTATTGGCGGCGGGTTTCCCGAGCTATTTCTCGCGCAACTGGAGGCTAACATCACGCTGCGGCGGGAGCTGAAACATTCGATCGATGCCGGTTTGCCCGTTTATGCCGAATGCGGCGGTCTTATGTATTTAGCGCGGACCATCCGCTGGAATGGAGAAACGCGGCAGATGGTGGGCGCAATCCCGGGGGACGTCATCATGAACGCAAAGTCGATTGGCCGCGGTTACGTGAAGTTGCGGGAAACCGGCAATAGCCCTTGGCCCACCGCCGATATGGCGCCCGTCGGCGAGATCAATGCGCATGAGTTTCATTATTCGAGCCTTCAGAATTTGGATGGGGAGGTGAAATTCGCTTACGACGTTGTTCGGGGCTATGGTGTCGACGGCAAGCACGACGGTCTCATTTATAAGAATTTACTGGCGTCTTATACGCATTTGCGCTCCGCCCAACGCTACAATTGGGCGGCCCGCTTTATGGCGTTCGTGCGCCAATGCAGCGTCGGCCGCCGGGAGCCCCCGGCCGTTTGCGACACGACGCCGGTTATTTGACTATTTAACATTAGGCTGGAATCGCTCTGAAACAGAATAGGAGGAGTTAATATGGTACATATTAGCGAAATGGACGACTTTTATTCTGCAATTAAGAAAAGGGGTTTTCAAAAAGACGATTTTGATTTAACTGAACAAGAAGAGCCAATGCTTGGCACAGGGATCAACCCTATAAAAGGGACTATAAAGATACATTACCGACCGAGTGGGAAAGAGGAAACCTACAAAACGGGTCATGCATCGTCGTGGGTTGTCCGGTTTGAGGATGATCTTGTAGATGGTTTTTTTGGTAAACCATCCACCTAACAATGCTATCAACGCGGCTATGAAAAAGTTTCGCTTCTCTCTGCTTTTGTACGCCAGTTATGGTGGATGATTGGCGGATAGAAACGGTTGTTTACCTCGCCCGTTATTTTCTTTAATCCAGCGCAAACCGAAACCAGGAGAATGGCATGATTACTTTGACCCCCAAGGCGGCGGAGCAAGTTCGCCTTGCCGCAGAGCAGAATAACACGGAAGACATGGCGCTACGCATTGCTGTCCGGCAAGCGACGGATGGTTCGCTGGAATACGGGATGGGATTCGACCAAGAGGGCGATACTGACGTGGAAGTGGTCTCCGAGGGTGTCCGGATGCTGATGTATGCGGCACAGGAAGCGATGTTGCTCGGTCTGGTCGTCGATTATGATGAATATATGCCGGGACAGTACGGCTTTATTTTCATGAACCCGAACGATCCCGGCGCGGGCGGCGACAATAGCGGCGGTAGTTGCGGCGGCGGCAGCTGTTCCGGTTGCGGCAGCAGCACGCAGGGCTGCGCCTAAGCCCATGGATGGGAGCTAGGCGCCGCCATGAAGTTTGATGTGATTGTCGTCGGCAGCGGACCGGGCGGTTACAAGGCGGCAATTACCGCCGCCCACCTGGGGGCGAGGGTCGCCTTGATCGAGGCGGGATTAGCGGGCGGCACCTGCCTTAACCAGGGATGTATTCCCAAGAAAACCTTATTCCACCTGGCGACGCTAATCGAGTCCGTCAACGACTTGCAGGGACGCGGCTTGACGGGGCGCGTCGGGGGCGATTTTACCGCGGCGATGCGCCATAAAACCGAGGTGGTCGATGGAATTCGCAACAACTTTTCCGTCTGGCTGCGCCGCTTGGGGATCCGCTTTTTCAATGGGCGGGCTAGCCTATTGGACAGCCGTCATATCCAAGTGCAAATCAATCCGGATGCGGTTCATCCCGGCGGCGGGGATGGTCCCGTGGTTTTGGAAACCGAAAAGATTATTCTGGCAACTGGCTCCCGGCCGAAGGAGTTGAGCCTCTGTCCTACCGACGGCCGGCAAATTCTCCATTCCCGTGACTTTATGTTCAAGCTGAGCCATTTGCCGCGCTCGATTCTCTTTGTCGGCGGGGGAGCCGTCGGTGTCGAGCTCGGGTTTTTACTACATCAATTCGGCGCTCGCGTCACCATCGTCGAACATGGCGCGATGCTGCTGGATACGGTGCGCTTGCCGCAACGGGCTAAGGTGATGCTGGAGCGTAAATTCAAGCGCATTGGCGTCGAGGTGCGTAAAAATACCACCGTTGTCGCTTGCGATAAAAAAGACGATGGCGTCACTGTCCATTTGAGCGACGGCAGCGTCGCCGACTATGAAATGGTGCTCGTGGCGGTTGGCCGCCAGCCTTATACCGAGGGAATGGGGCTGGAGAACGCCGGTGTCGAATTGACGCCCGACGGTTTTATTCGGACGACTGAGTATCTTGAAACGAGTATTCGCGGGATTTATGCCATCGGCGATGTTAAAAAAGGGCCGATGAACGCCAATGCCGCGTTGCACGACGCCAAAGTCGCGGCGGCAAACGCCGTCAAAGGGAATCTGTTGCGGCCTAATTATCTAAAGGTTCCCGTGGTGTTCGATACCGCGTTCGAGATTGCCGCGGTAGGGTTGACCGAAGACCAAGCGGACGACGCCGGTTTCGAGGCGGAAGCGGTGCGCTTGAATCTCGGCGGCTCTGGGAAGGCCAGGGCGCAGAACGACTACGAAGGGTTTGCCGAAGTGGTGCACGATGCGGAAACCGGGCAGTTGCTTGGCGGTTGCGTTGTCGGCCCAGAGGCCGGCGAGCAGATTCACATGATGGCGGCCGCCTGCCAATCCACTCGTGGCTTGTGGTTCTTCAAGGACATGAGCTATAGCCATCCTTCCTGGAGCGAAGAACTGGAAACGGTCATCGACCCCTACACGACCGCTTTCGCGCAATCCCAGCCGGGAATTTTCGCCAACACCGATTAATCGCCCACCGCTTGGCGGCGCTAATTCCCGCTTTACTCGGGACGGACTAAATCGGGCAGTCCCGCAGCGGCTGCGGCGCTTTGTTCTTCCGGCATAAACCACGCGAGTTTGTCGTGCAGGCGCACCACCTCGCCGACGATAATCAGCGTCGGCGGTTTCATTTGCGCGGTTTTCGCTGCTGCCGGCAGCGTCTCCAGCGTTCCAATAATCACCCGCTGATTCAGCGTGGTTCCTTGTTGCACGATGGCCGCCGGTGTGGCGCAAGGTAGGCCGTGCTTGACGAGCTCTTCGCAGAGCACCGGCAGTCCCAGCAGTCCCATGTAAATGACGATCGTTTGATTGGCGCGGGTGATGCCTTCCCAGTCCAAGTTAATGCTGCCGTCTTTCAGGTGGCCGGTGACAAAGACGCAGGATTGGGCGTAGTCCCGGTGCGTTAGGGGAATGCCGGCATAGGCGGCGACACCCGAGGCCGCGGTAATACCGGGCACGACCTGAAAGTTAACCTGGCGGCCCGATAAGGTTTCGATTTCTTCGCCGCCG
>DOVS01000077.1 GCA_003519965.1 Betaproteobacteria bacterium | reverse complement strand
CGCGGTCAGCGCGGCGCAGAACATTATCAAATGCGTGCGCCGCTGCGGACTGGACGTGCGCGACCTGATTTTGCAGCCGTTGGCTTCCAGCATGGCGGTGTTGTCCGAGGACGAAAAGGACCTGGGCGTCTGCCTGGTGGACATCGGCGGCGGCACTACGGATATCGCGGTATTCACCAATGGCGCTATCCGCCATACCGCGGTGATTCCCATCGCCGGCGACCAGATTACCAACGACATTGCGATGGCGCTACGGACGCCGACCAAGGACGCGGAAGACCTTAAGCGAACCTACGGCTGCGCCTTGCGTCAGCTTGCCGACACCAACGAAGTGGTGGATGTGCCGGGGGTCGGGGAGCGGGGGTCGCGCAAGCTGTCGCGCCAGACGCTGGCGGAAGTCATCGAACCACGCGTCGAAGAGCTGTACACCCTGGTGCAAGCGGAACTGCGCCGTAGCGGCTACGAAGACCTGATTTCATCGGGGGTCGTCATCACCGGCGGCAGCAGCGCCCTCCCCGGCATGGGAGAGTTGGGAGAGGAAGTGTTCCATACGCCGGTGCGAGTGGGCATGCCCCAGTACGTCGGCGGGTTGGCGGAAGTAGTGCGTAATCCGCGTTACTCCACGGCGGTTGGATTATTGCTGGCGGGGTTGGATCAGCATCAGCGTCACCACATCGCGAATTTGCAAACCGGCTCGGTGACACAGTTGCTGCAAAGAATGAAAAGTTGGTTTCAAGGAAATTTCTAGTAATGGGAGGCGTGGGATGGATATGAGTGCGGACAGGGCGAAGCAGGCTAATTTTACGGCAAAGGTCGAAGGAGGAAATCATGTTTGAAGTGATGGCGAATGAAAGTCAGGAAGCGGTGATCAAGGTCATCGGCGTTGGCGGTTGCGGCGGCAACGCGGTTGACCACATGATCGCGCAAGGGGTCGGCGGCGTGGAATTTATTTGCGCCAATACCGATATTCAGGCGCTGGATAAAAGCCGCGCCACCACGCTGTTGCAACTAGGCCGGGATGTGACGAAGGGATTGGGCGCTGGCGCCAACCCGGAAATCGGCCGGGATGCGGCGTTGGAAGACCGCGACCGCATTGCCGAGACGATCGATGGCTCCGATATGCTGTTTATCACCGCCGGCATGGGCGGCGGCACCGGCACCGGCGCTGCGCCGGTGGTGGCGGAAGTAGCGAAGGAGCTCGGCGTTCTCACGGTGGCGGTGGTCACCAAACCCTTCATCTTCGAAGGTAAACGCATGAAGCTCGCGCACAGCGGCATCGAGGCGTTAGCGCAGCATGTGGATTCGTTGATCGTAATTCCCAACGACAAGCTGATGCAAGTGCTGGGCGAGGACGTTAGCATGCTAGACGCATTTCGGGCGGCCAACGAAGTGCTGCATGGCGCGGTCGCTGGGATTGCCGAAGTGATTAAATGCCCCGGCTTGGTCAACGTGGATTTCGCCGACGTGCGCACGGTCATGTCCGAGATGGGTATGGCAATGATGGGCTCCGCCCGCGCGCAGGGGATGGATCGCGCCAAAATGGCGGCGCAGCAGGCGGTTTCCAGCCCGTTGCTGGAGGATGTCAACTTATCCGGCGCCCGTGGCGTATTGGTGAATATCACGGCCAGCGCCAATATTAAGATGAAGGAAGTGCATGACGCCATGAACACTATTCGCAGTTTTACCGCCGACGACGCGACGGTAATTGTGGGCACGGTCATCGAGGAAAACATGGAAGAGGATTTGCGGGTAACGATTGTGGCGACCGGTTTGGGCGCTCCCGTCAGCCGTCAGCAACCCAAGTCGCTGACCGTCGTTAAAAGCGGCACCGACGATGCGCCGATGGATGTCGATTATCAGGGCTTGGAGCAGCCCGCCGTGATCCGCCGCCGCCGTGACGCTCAAGTGGAGGCGATGAAACAGTCCGGGATGGAGTTTCTGGATATTCCGGCGTTCTTGCGCAAGCAGGCGGACTAGCGATTTTCCCCGGATGGGATGGAAAATCAATGACTAGCGCACGTCATGCCGCCATGATAAACTCCGTGCCGGAGGGATGCTTTGCCTTGAAAAGTTTTGGAACCCCATGATTAAACAACGCACGCTAAAAAACATAATTCGCGCCACTGGTGTTGGCCTGCACACGGGTAAAAAAGTCGATCTGACCTTGCGGCCCGCCGCCCCGGACAGCGGCATCGTATTTCGCCGCGTCGATTTGGCGGTTCCCGCCGAAGTTCGGGCGGCGCCCCATCGCGTCACCGATACCCGGATGTCCACGACCCTGGAAGCGGACGGCGTTCATGTCGCCACCGTCGAACACCTGATGTCGGCGTTTGCCGGGCTAGGCATCGATAACGCCTATGTCGATCTGACCGCGCCAGAGGTTCCGATCATGGACGGCAGCGCCGGGCCGTTTGTCTTTCTTCTCCAGTCCGCCGGGATCGTCGAGCAGCAAGCGGCGAAACGGTTTATTCGCATCAAAAAGAAAATACGCGTGGAAGATGGCGACAAATGGGTGCAGTTCGAGCCGCACCACGGTTTTCGTGTGGATTTCACCATCGCCTTCAATCATCCGGCGTTTGAACATTCGATTCAATCCGCCACGGTGGATTACGCGGCCACTTCTTATGTCAAGGAAGTGAGCCGCGCGCGCACCTTCGGTTTCATGCGCGAGGTGGAAACGCTGCGGGCCAATGGCCTAGCGCTGGGCGGCAGCATGGACAATGCGATTGTGATGGACGAGTTTCGCATCCTCAACGCCGACGGGCTGCGCTATGAGGATGAATTTGTCAAACACAAAGTCCTGGACGCCATCGGCGATCTTTATTTGCTCGGTCATGCGCTGATCGGGGCGTTTACTGGTTATAAATCGGGGCATGCGTTGAATAACCGGTTGCTGCGGGCGTTGCTGGCGGATGCAACCGCTTGGGAATATGCGGCTTTCGAGCAGGTTGGAGAAGCGCCGGAGGGCATCGCCCGCCTCCAGCCCCAAATAGCCTGAACGCGGCCGGCGAATAAATTAGCTTGTCGAGTCCGAACGATGGCGCCGAAGCAGGCGGTCGAGCGCCAATTTAAGCGGCGAGTCCGGCAGATCGGACGCTAGATGGCCCAAGCCGGTGCGCGCCGCTTGGCTTATTGCCGTATGCTTGATATGCTTACGGCCGGCGAAAGAGGGGGCGACATGCACCTTAACCTGGATGGCGGCGATATCGAAATCGCGCTGATGTAGTTTTTTAAGCAGGGTGGGTAGTTGCTGCTTCAGTTTTGCGGCAACCGCGCCGTTAATAGCATAAATAACCAACCGCCGCTCTTTCAGGGCGCCCGCGCGGTAGGCGCCGAGAAGCTGGCTTGGCAACGCTTGCTGAAGCGACTGTTGCAGATCGTTTAACCGATGGGTTTGTGTCGACCACTGCATGAGGCGGGGCGAGGCGCTTAGGAAGAAACGGATTTTTTGAGCAGACATGGTTTTGGAATTCCAGGGGATCGCTTTTTGAATATCATTTTCGTATCCGACAAGCTGGCCAGACCGAGAACGTTCACGTTGCGGCCCCGCCAATTTGCCTTGATCGCTCTTGTTTGGGTGCTGTTGCCGCTGCTGCTTGCGGCAGGATTATTCTACTACTCACTGTATCACGCCCCGGAAATCAAAAGCGCCTATTTCCAGTCGATTATTCACCAATCTCAAGAAGCGCAGCTAAAGAAGAATCGCGCGTACCTTCAGACCAATCTGAATGCGATTGCCGTCAGAGTGGGCGAAATGCAAGCACAGATGACCCGCTTGGATGCATTGGGCTCCCGCTTGGCTAAGATGGCGGGAATCAACAAAGAAGATTTCCAGTTTGGACACCCGCCCGCTCGCGGCGGGGTGTCCGATGTGCCCGAGGTGGATCTAAGCCGGAGCGATCTCCAGCACCAGATCGATGTTCTCGCCCGGCGGATGGAGGATCGTTCCGACCGGCTGATGGTGCTGGAGGCGATGCTTCAGGAAAAAAGCATCAGCAAAAGCGCGTTCCCCTCATTTCATCCAGTCAGACATGGTTATATTTCGTCTCCTTTCGGCTGGCGGATCGACCCCATCAACGGCAAGCGTGAATTCCACGAAGGCGTGGACTTCATGGTCCGCGTGGGGACGCCGGTGCTGGCGGCGGCGAACGGTGTGGTTACTTATGCCCGGTTTAATCCATTCGGCTATGGGAATCTGGTGGCGATCAATCACGGCAACGGATTAGTGACCCGCTATGCGCATTGCTCCAAGCTATTGGTCAAGGAGGGCGATATCGTCCTGCGCGGCCAGGAAATTGCCTTGTCGGGCGATACGGGGCGCTCCACCGGGCCGCATTTGCATTTTGAAGTCCGTTATCATGGCGTTCCCCAGAACCCGATCAGTTATCTGAAAGCGGTGGGTTGACACATCGGCGCCCCGGCGCCGGCGGCGTTCGCCTTACGCATCATTCCATTAAAATTTCTTTGTTCGTAAAGTGTTATGCTAACCCGCGCCCTTAAAAAGATATTCGGCAGCCGTAACGAGCGGCTGGTCAAGCAATACCAACAAATCGTGCATGACATCAATGCGTTTGAACCCGGCATCGCCCGCTTGAGCGACGATGAACTCCGCGCCAAGACGAATGCATTCAAACAGCGTTGCCAACAGGGCGAATCGCTGAACGATATGATGCTGGAGGCGTTTGCCGTCGTCCGTGAAGCCGGTAAGCGCGTGTTGCATATGCGCCATTTCGACGTTCAGTTGATTGGCGGCATGGTGTTGCACAACGGGAAAATCGCGGAAATGCGCACTGGCGAGGGCAAAACCTTAGTGGGCACTTTGCCGGTCTACCTCAATGCACTGGCGGGCAAAGGCGTTCACGTGGTCACGGTAAACGATTACCTGGCGCAGCGGGATGCCGAATGGATGGGCAAGCTGTACCAATTTCTCGGGTTGACGGTGGGCGTCAATCTGCCGGAAATGAGTCACGAGGAAAAGCAACAAGCCTATGCCGCGGACATTACCTACGGCACCAACAACGAGTACGGCTTCGATTATCTACGCGACAATATGGTGTATCAACCCAGCGAACGGGTGCAGCGCCCGCTTTATTTCGCCGTGGTGGACGAAGTGGATTCGATCCTCATCGACGAGGCGCGCACCCCGCTGATTATTTCCGGCCAGGCGGAAGACGATGTAGACCTGTACTATCGCGTCAATACGCTCGCTCCCCTGCTGACTAAACAGGAAACGGAGGATGGGCCGGGCGATTACTCGGTGGACGAGAAAGCGCACCAAGTGTTGCTAACGGAAGACGGACATGAGAACGGCGAGCAATTGCTGGTTAAGGCGGGGTTGCTGGAATCGGGCGCCAGTCTTTACGACGCCGCCAATATTTCCCTAATGCACCACCTGTACGCGGCGTTGCGCGCCTACGCTTTGTATCATCGCGACCAGCACTATGTAGTGCAAAACGACGAGATCGTCATCGTCGATGAGTTCACCGGGCGCCAGATGCCGGGCCGTCGCTGGTCGGAGGGCCTGCACCAGGCCGTCGAGGCCAAGGAGGGCGTGCGCGTCCAGCGCGA
>DOVS01000107.1 GCA_003519965.1 Betaproteobacteria bacterium | reverse complement strand
CCCACCAACGCTTAACCCGCCTAGAAACGGAAATGACGTTTTTCCGCACCGGCTTCAACGAAGTGAAGGGCATGCTGAAACAACTCGCGGAGGATATGCACAAGCTGGCGATTGCCGACGCCGAGCGGCGGGAAGACCGGAAGACTTTCGACCGTCTGTTTCATAAGCTCGAATCACACGATCAGGAATTTATCCGTCTTTGGGAAAAGACCGAGGCCATCGACGCCGAGCGTCAGCATGCCGAGGCGGCGCGGCTGCGGGAGGAGCTCGCGCGCAAGAACCGGTGGATTGGCGAAGCGGCGAAAATCGCCGCCATTGTCGCGGTGTCGGTGCTGTTGGCGCGTCTCGGCGTTAAGTTGTTATAACGCTCGCGAACGCGCCGGCGGGCCGCGCCGTCGCATGGCGTGTGCGTCATTTTAGCCCGCGCCGCATCGCCGGCGGCCGGAAAGGCGCGCCCCTCGCGGCGCGCGCAATGTTCTCGTGCGGCGCCCGCGAATCGCGCCGCCGCCGTTCTCCGGCCAGCGATTCCCGCGCCGTCGGATTGCGCCGGTCACGGCCGCAACCGGCTTGCGCCGGGTGTCCATTTTCTCCATGCAGCCGGGTCGACGCAATCGATGGGTTGTCCGACGCTGCGGATCTATGCCGCGGTGCGCGGCGTTCGTTTTTTCACCGGATAAGGAGAGCCGTATGGTGACCAAGGAGCAATTATTAGCAATCATGCCGCTGGCGGGCAGCCGGGCGGAGGCGTTTTTAGCGCCGCTGAACGACGCCATGCGCGAATACGCGATTGACACCGGCCTGCGGGAGGCGGCGTTTCTCGCCCAGATCGCCCACGAGTCCGGCCAGTTGCGTTTTACCCGCGAACTCTGGGGGCCGACGGCGGCGCAGTCGCGCTACGAAGGGCGCGCCGATCTGGGCAATACCGAATCGGGCGACGGTAAGCGTTTTTTGGGGCGGGGGTTGATTCAGTTGACCGGACGGGCCAATTACCGCGCCTGCGGCGAAGCGCTGGGGCTCGATTTGATCGACGATCCCCGGTTGTTGGAGCAGCCGCCGGCGGCGTGCCGCTCCGCCGGCTGGTTTTGGCAGCGCCATGGTTTGAACACACTCGCCGACCAAGAGCAATTCCGCACTATTACGCGGCGCATTAACGGCGGCCTGAACGGCATTCAAGAGCGCGAAGCCTATTACGCCCGCGCGCTGAAGGCGTTGGGAGAAGAATATGTGTGAATTTCTCAAGCATATTCACACCGGCGTGGATCAGCACACGTATGACTGGGGGCGGGTGGTCGGCACTTGGGCGGTGGCGACCTACACGGTCTTGGCGGGTTACGATCTTTTTCAGGGGCATTCGTTCAATCCCGCCGCTTACGGCGCCGGATTGGCGGCGATTATCGCCGCCGTGGGCGCTAATTTATTAATGAAAAAAGACACCGAGCCGAAGCCATGAGCGTATTTCTGCTAGCCTTAGCGCGCCGCCATTGGCAAACGCTGGGCGTTGCCGCCGTAATGCTGGCGCTTGGTTTTTACGCTGCGGCCATGCGCTTGGAGCGCGACGCGGCGTGGGCCCATTTGGCGCAATATAAAGCCGAGGCGGCGGCGCAACGGGCGCAAATCCAGCGGCGGCAAAGCCGAATCAGCGGGAAATACGCGGCGAAGGCCCACGCCGCAACCACGCGAATCCGCACCATTTATAAGACCATCGCCAAGGAGGCGCCAAAATATGTCACTATTCAAATGGATGCTGGCTGCGTCCTTCCCCATGGCTTTGTCAGCCTGTGGAACGACGCCAGCGCAATGTCCGCCGTACCCGACGCCGCCGCCTTCCTTAATGGCGCGCCCTCGGCCGTTAAGCTCTCTGACGTCTCGCGGCGGCACGCCGCCGACGCCGAGCAGTATTACCAAATCGCCGCGCAATTAAAAATGTTGCAGAATTGGGTGCGCGCGCAACGCGCCGCCACGCAGTAAATCGCTAATTTTTCCCTATCGGAAGGATGTTATTGTCTGGGCGCGCGGATTATTCCAAGCGTTGCGATGAGCCGTTGCGCGTTCGCCGTTGGCGCGCCGCGGCGGGATACGAAGGCGGCCGGTGCGGTATGCGGCGATTCCCCGGCAACGGGCGCCGATTCCGGCCGGGAAGTCCCTGCCGGTGAAGCGGTGCGGCCGAGCGCCAGTCGCGCCATTCGTTTCGGCGTCGCGGCTGACCTTGCTTTATCGCCGCGTTTCTTCCGCGGCGGTATGCTTGTTTTTCGGCGCGCCGCGGTAAATGCGGCGCGCCATGGCGTTCCTCTTCGACGGCGGCGGGGCGTGTGCGCCGCTAGCGCGGGAACCGTCTCTTTCCTTGCCGGATTTTCGCTTGTTACGCCGGGGGGAGGCTATGGCGCGCCGCCCCGCGGCGGACGTTGATCCGCGCACCGGCAAACCGGGTTCGGCGCGGGAGGCGCGCCGGCGGGTTTCGGCCGTCCTGGTTCAGCCCTCTTATATCCAATGCACCGCGCTAATGACGCAAAATAGAACCGGATCGATGTGTAAAGAAATAAGGGGCTGTCCGAGACAATCAGTCCCTATTCTTTTTAACCCATTGTTTCAATGTATTTGATTGGGTCTTTGGATCAGGGCGGTTCAATCGCCGTTCGCGTTCCTGCACGAACGGATGCAACTACTCTTCGGGAACGCCGTCGAATGTCCGTCAATGGCGCTCGGCTTAGCTCCGGCAGTTTTCGATTCCGTCGATGCGGTTCTGTCTATCCGCAAACAGCGCATTATGGTCGATTCGATCGTGTTTGATCTCCGGCGCATCCGGGAGGTTGTCGCTGGATAATGCGCCGCGATACACTATGCACTCAGGCGGTGTCTTTTCCTGCACGATGGGCGCCAATGCCGCCGCCTCGGCATCCGGGTCGATTTTTGTGTAAACTTGTCCACCACGCGTCAACAGTCTAAATACGGGCGTTTTCCCTTTGGCGCCTCGCCCCCCGCTTGTCTTTGCGCCGACCGCCAAAATAACGCGCGTCGATTTCCACCGCCCCGCTAAACGGCGTGTGGTCCGTCACGGCCTCATCCATCGGTTCGCGAAGGCGTTGAACCCAGCAAGCCGCAGTACGCTTGTTTACGCCAACCAGCGATGCCGCCGTACGGGCTGCGGTCCCCGCAATAAAGTGCGCAACCGGACGCTTTTGTTTATGCCGGTTCAGTCTACGCTTTCGCATCTGACCATCTGACCATCTGACCATCCGACCATCCGACCATCC
>DOVS01000314.1 GCA_003519965.1 Betaproteobacteria bacterium | reverse complement strand
ACTTGCATGGGGTGCAAGTGGTCGGAGGTTCAAATCCTCTCGCCCCGACCAGATTCGTCATCGTTTCCGGCATTTTGCCGAAAGCGTTCGCGTGGCGAAATCTTCTTCCTAAATTAGCTGTTGTACTATCCGTTTTCTTAAGGCGGTTAAGGATCGTATCGGCTAGTGTGCCTCACTACTTCTCCTCGACGCATTATTCAATGCGCTCTGCGGCGGCGGGAAAAAAGCCAAGCATGCCGGTCTAGTGCGGCGATTTGTTTTTCAGGAAGAACTCGGCCACTTTTTCTGAAAGTTTCGTGGCGATATTGGCGTCCCGCCATATGACCGCGTCCGGGTCTATTTCTCTTTTTTTGGCGCGTAACAGCGCATTATTGGATGTTAGCATAATCGCCTTAATGTGTTTGTTAACGCTATTCGACAATCGTAATGCTGCGATTAGCGCCTCGCCGTTTAGCATTTTCAACTCGGAGGAAGTAATCAAAATATCGAATGGCTGGGTCAGCGCCCTCATCAGCGCGAGGTAGCCGTCATCCATGGATACGGTGCGAAAACCTAAATTTTCCAGCGTTTGGGAACAAATATTTTGACTGACTTTAGAGTTGTCGAGAATGAGCGCGGTGTGTTCTTGACGGCCCAAGACTTCTTTTTGAAGAGCGCCGATTTTCTTTTCAATGGCGGGGAAGCTTGCCGCGCCGCTCTGGATGGCCTCAACGAAATTTCTCAGCAGATCGATATGTTGTAGGCAGATGTCGACGGCGTGGCTGTTGAATTTTGGCGGTTTTCCAGGCAGCAGGTTAAGATAGTCCTCCAGTTGGTGGCAGATGGTTGTCGCCAAGTGAAGTCCGAAGGTGCCTCCCGATCCCTTGATGCTATGAATTCCGCGATAAAATTCATTAAAGGGCTCGCCCGGACTCTCGTTATTCTCCAATTGCAATAGCAGGCGTTCGAGTTCCTCCAGCCTTTCCGGCAATTCGTCAAGGAAAGCTTGGCGAAGCTGGGCGATGAAGTCTTGTAAGGCCAAGCCGCCGTTATTGGTGCTTTCCATGGATATAATCCTTGCGTCGACGGTTGCTTGACAAGCCGCCAAGAGCGGCTGCCGTTGCGTGGTTTACCTACCGAGAGCGCCGCTTCTCTCCAATCCCGGCAGCCGCCAAAAAGATGCGTGGCGAACGGCAGGGGGCGAGGCGCTGCATGTTATGCAAAATCCGTTTCCGATGCGCTGGCGCGGACCACTTCATCGATCGTCGTTAAACCGCGCAAGGCTTTTTTAAAGCCATCGTAACGAATAGTATGAAATCCTTGTTGAATCGACAGCCGTAAAATGTCGTCGTAATTTTTCTCCGCCATGATCGCTTCCCGTATCTGTGGCGTAATTCTGAGGAATTCGTGAATGCCGATGCGTCCCGTGTAGCCGGTTCCCCCGCATCGCTCGCATCCTTCGCCTTTATAAAGCCGGGGCAGAGGCGCGCCTTTTTCCCAGAAAAAATATTGGCGTAAGGTTTCTTCCTCCGGCTGAATATCCACTTTGCAGTATTCGCAAAGCCGTTTAACCAAGCGCTGGTTTAGCACGCCGATGATCGACGGCGCGACCATAAACCGTTCGACACCCATTTCCAGGAGGCGGGTCGTCGCCTGAATGGCGTCGCTGGTATGTAAGGTCGTTAACACTAAATGGCCGGTCAATGCGGCTTGGGTTGCAATCCGCGCGGTTTCCGTATCGCGAATTTCGCCAACGAGGACTACATCGGGGTCCTGTCGCAACACGGATCGTAGGATGGCCTGGAAGCTACGCCCGATTTTATCGTTCACCATGACTTGGTTGAATGTGGGAATATCGTATTCCACGGGGTCTTCGATCGTCACGATATTGATGGTCGGCGAGCTGATGAAATTGAGCGCGGCGTATAGCGTTGTGCTTTTTCCGGAACCGGTGGGGCCCGTAACGAATAAAATACCTTGCGGCTGCTTTAATGTGGATTTTAGGGGGCGGAGAATTTCCGGCGAAATGTCTAGTTTATCTAGGTTGAGAATAGCGTTCGTGTAGAGCGAACCGAGAATGCGCATCACGATTTTCTCGCCATACAGCGTGGGCAGCGAGGAAATGCGTAAATCGAGAGTCTTCATCGGGAGTTCGAAGTTAAGCCGCCCATCCTGGGGTTTACGGCGCTCGGTAATGTCCATCTCCGCGGAAATTTTATACCGGGAAGCCAGGGGCAACGCCATCTCTTCCGGTAAGAACAGTTTATCCACCAGACTGCCGTCGATACGGAAACGAACGACGACTTCATTTTTTTTAGGTTCGATGTGAATATCCGACGCGCGTTCTTTTAGCGCGAGGAGAATAATGGAGTCGGCAATCTTGACCAGCGGTTTGGATTCTACCAACTCCGCCAGTTGCGTCTCGCTGACCTGACCCGAAAGGAACGGTTTTAGGTCGAAATCCAAGATTAAGTCATCTACCGTTTGGCTCGTCTGATAGTTGACCTTGATGGCCGACTCGATTTCATCCAGAAAGCAAAAAACGGGGCTGACGGTCGTCATGAGAAACCCCTCGAGCTCCTTAACGGCCTTCTGATCGTTAGGCGAGACCATTCCGACGGTAATGGCGTCGCCGAAATGGTAAAGCGGGATGGCGGAATGGCTTTGAGCGGCGTCCAGAGGAAGTTTGCTGACGATGTTTTGTTGAAATAGGCTTTTGCTGAGGTTAACGTAGGTGCGGTTTAACTCCGCCGCCACCAGTTCGCCGGCGCTGTCTCTATCGAGATACCCTTCTTGGATAATAAGTTGAGCGAATTCCACGGCGTCGTTTTGGGCGCTTTTGATGATTGCCTGGAGCGGAACAGGGGGAAGCTGCGCTTTTTCCTTGAAGCGCTCGATCAGCGAAGAAGTGAGTTCGATCATGACACTCTTTTCTTCCGTTTGGCGAGTAGTTTGCGGATATCGTCTTGCGTAACCCGTGCTTTTTGAGTTTCCACGTATTGATTTTCCTGTGCGGCGAGTTCCATCAGTTGCTGCAAGTCAAAACGGTGGTCGGCGTCCTCGATTTGCGCCGATCCTTTCTTCTGCGCTGAATGCGTGTTGGCCAATGCGGCGCCGCATTGGCCGCAGAAGCTGTCGTTATCGGCGCAAACAAAACCGCAACGGCAGCGTCGATGGGCCAGCGGTTCGCCGCAACTAGCGCAGAATGCATAGCCTGGCGGATTGGAATGTTTACATCCCATGAGCGCCTTCACCGCCGCGAATTTCTTCTACATACTCCTGCCAGGTTTCGCGGATGATTTTATCTAGCTCCTCGGCGGAATTGCTTTTCAGAATGAAGTTGCGGGCGCCGTGATCTAAGCATTGCCTAACGACATCCAGTGCGTTTTGGGCGGTGAGCATGATGACTAAGGTCTTATTGTTTATCGCAACAATGCGTTTGAGCGCTTCCATGCCATCCAGCTTCGGCATGTTAATATCCAGCAGCACCATGTCTGGCTTATGTTCTTGATAAAGTCGCACTGCGGTCTCGCCGTCGGCCGCCTCCGCAACCACTTCGGCGCCTAGAGAACTGAGAATAAAACGAATGAGTTGACGAATATGTGCTTCGTCATCTGCGATCAATACCCGGACTTTTCTTGGGTTCATCTGCGCCTCATTGTTGATTTACAAAGAGAATGATGTCGGCGAAACAGACTGCGTGGAATTTTCATCATAATACGTTAGCCCCTTGGGCGATGACAAGCCATATAGTCCTCCATTCCCAGTATATGACGCCGGACGGACAGCGCCAGGATTTCCGATGCGTATTTTAACCACGGGCCAAAGAACCGTTCCGCCGGCTCTATCTTCCTTCGATTTAATGAAAGCAGGGCGCGAAAGACAATAAAGAGTGTTCCGTGGCGTGAGATGCGCTTCCCCCACTTTCCGTTTTATTGGGCGGCGGCACTAAAAACGGGGTTGTTTTCTTCAGTGAGGGGCGGAAGCGCCAGGCTCTGGCATCCAGACACGATGGGAATGGCGGCATAATCATGCGGCGACGTGGTGAGCAAGTGTCTCGGCATGGTCGAATGAAAGGCAATCCCATCATTCAAACCAGCCGGCGTACCACCATTGTTACGAGCAGCTATGGGGGTATGGGCGTGCGATTGTCCGCAGCTTTGTGGTCGACGCCCTCGATGCGGCATTATTAGCCGCGATCAAGGCGGCGGTGCGAGATTTCGCTAGCGTTTGGCGTACCGCATGCTGGCGGCCGTGTAGCGCCGATCATTACAACCGGGTTGCTATTTGCGCTATCTCAGAGGTTTAACCGCCATGGATCAGTGAATGTCCTTGGTAAGCCGTGCAATTTTAGTTCGCGGCGTGACCATAGGATGGCCGCTCGCTTAGAACTAAGATTCTTTGGGATAAAAGACACGGCGTCAATTCGAACGGTCGTTTTCCAATGACTTGCGCTGGCGCATGCCCGCTATTACAGACCGGCGGCCGGATCATTCCGATGCGCATTATCGCGGCCCGGGCGGCCCGGCCAGGCGACGATAGTTAGCACATGAGCCTATGCATCGGCTAACGCCGGCCCCATTTTCGGCTTGGCCGCCGAACGGTGTTCGGCGGGTGTTATTGGCGGATGACATGATCACCTGATTTTATCGCGAACCCGCGATGTCGGCGGCGAGCGATCGGCGCACCCTATCGAGACTGTCGTCGTTCGGACAGCGGTTCGTCGCTTCGGCTGGCTGGAAGACGCCGCCGCGGCGGGTTTTCGTATTTCCAGAAACGATGGGCGTTACGGTTACGGTTACGGTTGCGGTTCTCGGATGGCGAGCTTTCCAAACGATAGTTCAGCGCATACGGATGCACTGCGTATTGGGTGCGCTGGGTCAATGACTTCGATCCATTCTTTCCGTTTCGACGATGAATTCCGCGGCGATGCGCAATTGATTGTCCATATAGCGCCGAATTTGATGTCCTAGTTCGCAGGGGTCATGATAGTTAAGGGCGTAAATCTTAATCAGGTCGGCCCCGAGCTTCGGATCGTCGGCTATCCAGTCGAAAACAAATTTTTCCGGCGAGGCGGCGCATTGACAACGTAATACATTTATACGGCAATCCACCATCTCGTAGAAATTTTCTCGCGTACCCATAGCACCCCCTTTTTATACATTGTCAGAAATGTTGCGATGGCTTAACGGCATGTATTAACGCCATTGAGCTTAAAGTCGCCCCTTAATAGTAGTTATTCTATTTATTATCCGCAATAGTAAAACTATTTATTATTGATTGGCGAGTATTCGCCAAGTTGCGTCCAATTCACTTATAGCGCATTAACCGAGGAATCGACGCAGTGCATTTAACAAAATAGAGAGTCATTTTCCCATGACTAGACAGGCGGTTCCCCGATAAGTAGCTGGCGTCGTGCGCGAATAGCACCGGTGCAACGAGGTTGGTTTTGAATTCGTGCGCCAGGTCGTCGTGGCGAATCGATGCGGGCAGCGCCTTTACCTGATAAATTAATTCATAATGTTGTTCTATCTATATGATATTGTTTATATATAAATAATATGACCTGTGTGCTCGATGCTGAACGCTACGGCAAGGCGGGACACGTCGGCGCCTTGCATTCGATAAGGTGTGCCGGTGGCGCATCTTGATACGATGCAACGGGTCGTTGCGATCTTTATTTCTCGGATCGCATACGCCATCGGTACGAATCAGCGATTGACCCGTTCGATGTTGTACGGATTATCCGGTTATTGCGCTTGCTCATTGCCGCCATTGTTCGCGCGGCCCGATCACGGGCCGGTGCAGAGACGGCCCCTCTTGCGGGGTGTCCGCCGATCTGCATGATTGCGGTCTATTGGAAACACGCAAGGAGCTCGCCGCGAGATAATCAAGTAATTCACAATTGATTTGTAAGGGAAACCATCTGTGTTTGCCGAACGAAGAATAAAAGTAGTTAGCGATTCGTCCTTGACTGAACCACGCGCAGTGCACTTAGCGCAAGAGAGGTTCTTGACTTTATACTTGACTGTAAGGTTTATGCTTTACCACAACACGAGGAGTAGCGATGCAAACCATGACGATTGGCAAGTTAGCGAAACAAAGCGGGTTGGGCGCGGGAACCTTGCGCTATTATGAGCGCTTAGGCCTGATTGCGCCGATGCAACGCACCGAGGCGGGCTATCGCATGTACCGTGCGGATGCGGCCCAACGGTTGCGCTTCATCCGCCGCGCCCAAGCGCTGGGCTTCTCGCTCGACCAGGTGCGAGAGCTATTGCTCTTGAGCGATAATCCCGGCGCTGGCGCCGCCGAGGTCAAACAGTTGACCCGGGAAAAAATCGTCGATATCGAGGCGCGCATCCGGGATCTCGAGCGCATGAAACAAGGGCTTGAAGCCCTGGAAGAACGTTGTCCCGGCCACGGCTCCACGACGGATTGCCCGATCCTGGCCGCCCTAAACCAAGGAGCGTGTTAACCGTGGTTTCCTCACAGGACATAGAACTTGGTATTGAAGGCATGACCTGCGCCAGTTGCAGCGCCCGAGTCGAGCGCGCCCTGAAAAAACTGCCCGGTGTGCGCGCGGCCAGCGTCAATTTAGCCACCGAGCGCGCCAGCATCCGCTTCGACGCACAGGTCATTGGAATTACCGAGATCGTCGCAGCCGTGCGCGACGCGGGTTACACACCGCTGACCGCAGAGGTGGCAATCGGCGTGGGCGGTATGACTTGCGCCAGTTGCAGCGCCCGGGTCGAGCGCGCCTTGAACAAGCTGCCCGGGGTGCTCGACGCCAGCGTCAATCTGGCCACCGAACGCGCCAGCTTACGCTACTTGCCGGCGAGCACGGGGCCGGACGAAGTGGCCCGCGTCATCGAGGAAACCGGCTACGCGCCTCGGCCATTGGATGAGGACGTTAGCGAAGACCGCGAGGCCATGGCGCGCCGCGACAGCTTGCGCGCCATGCGCCGCGATTTGCGGTTGGCCATGCTGTTCACGCTGCCGGTGCTGTTCATCGCCATGGGCGCCGCCTTCTTCCCTCAATTGCAAAAAGGGTTCGACGCCTTGGCGCCATGGCCGCATTTCTGGGGCTGGGTGGAATGGGGTTTCGCCAGTGCGGTGTTGTTTGGCCCCGGGCGGCGCTTTTTCCGCCCCGGCTGGATTGCCTACCGGCATTTCTCCCCGGACATGAACAGCCTGGTAATGACCGGCACGGGCGCCGCCTACCTCTACAGCCTAGTGGTGCTGCTCGCTCCGTTCTTGTTTCCCGCCGAGGCGCGTAATCTCTACTTCGATTCGGCAGCGGTGGTTATTACCGTGATCCTATTCGGCAAATATCTGGAAGAGCTCGCTAAGGGCCGCACCGGCGCGGCGATCAAAAAACTCGTCGGCCTGCAAGCCAAAACCGCTCGCGTGGTGCGCGATGGCGTGGAAGTGGAAATTCCCATGCGCAGCGTGCGTCCCGGCGACCGGGTGATCGTGCGTCCCGGCGAACGCATTCCCGTGGACGGCGCGGTGTGCGAGGGCGAGAGCTACGTGGACGAATCCATGCTGACCGGTGAGCCGCTGCCGGTGTCCAAGCGCGTCGGCGACACAGTGGTTGGCGGCGCCGTCAACCAACACGGGCTGTTGCATATCGAGGCGCGGCAAGTTGGCAAGCAGACCGTGCTGGCGCAGATTATTCGTCTCGTCGAGCGCGCCCAGGGCTCCAAGCTCCCTATTCAAGGGTTGGCCGATCGCGTGGTGAGAATATTTACCCCCAGCGTGTTGATTGTCGCCGCAGCAGCCTTCCTGGGCTGGCTCGTCTTCGGGCCGCCGCCCGCCATTACCCTAGCCCTGGTTAGCGCGGTGGCGGTGCTGGTGGTGGCTTGCCCCTGCGCCATGGGNNTCACCGTTCTTTTAATCGCATGCCCTTGTGCTCTGGGTCTTGCTACGCCCGCGGCCATTATGGTGGGTACCGGCCGCGCCGCGGAATTGGGCGTGTTGTTCCGTAAAGGCGAAGCGCTGGAGGCGCTCAGCCATGTGGACACCGTGGTGTTCGATAAAACCGGCACCTTGACCGAAGGCCGTCCCCGGCTCACCGATCTGGAATCCGCCACTGGCGGCTCTGCCGGTCTCCTGCGGTTGGCCGCGGCCATCGAGACCGGCAGCGAGCACCCGTTAGCCGTCGCCATTATGGCCGCCGCTCAGGAGCAGGGATTGGAATTGCCCGCGATGGAGGATTTTCAGGCTATCCCCGGTTACGGTGTGCGGGCCCGGGTGGAAGGACAGACTATATTGCTGGGCGCCGAGCGGCTGCTTGCCCGTGAAGGCATCGAATCCAGCGCTCTGGCGGCGCGTGCCGCCGTATTGGCCGCCCAGGGGAAAACGCCCGTTTATCTTGCCGTGGACCAGGAGGTCCGCGCCGTACTGGCGGTGGCCGACGCCCTCAAGGCCGAATCCGCCGCAGTGGTCACCGCGCTTAAAGGCCAACGCATCGAGATCGTCATGATTACCGGCGACAGCGAACGCACGGCGGCGGCTATCGCCCATCAAGCTGGCATCGCGCATTATCAGGCGGAAGTGCTGCCTTCCGGCAAGGCCGAGGCGGTGGAGAACCTGCAACGTCAGGGACGCAAGGTGGCTTTTGTCGGCGATGGCGTCAACGACGCCCCGGCGCTGGCGCGGGCCGATGTAGGCATTGCCGTCGGCAGCGGCGCCGATATTGCCATCGAGGCGGCGGACGTGACCCTGACCCGGGGCGATCTGGCTGGCGTGGCTACCGCTCTCAACGCGGCGCGGCGCACTATGAACACCATTCGCGGCAACTTGTTCTGGGCGTTTTTCTACAATATCTTGCTGATCCCGCTGGCCGCCGGTGTGCTTTACCCATGGTGGGGCGTCCATCTCAATCCAATGGCGGCGGGGCTGGCGATGGGTCTTTCTAGTGTGTTCGTGGTGGCCAACAGTCTGCGCTTGCGCCGTTTGCGGGACGTGACAGTGGAACTGGCCGCCACCCATCAAACGTGAACCGATCTTTAACCAATCCAATGGAGAGGTGCATAACCATGCAAACTACTAAACTGAGCGTCACCGGGATGACTTGCGGCCATTGCGTAGCAGCCGTCGCTAAAGCCCTGGAAAAAGTGCCTGGCGTCGAGTCCGCCAAGGTCAATCTGGAACAGGGGCAGACGGTGATCGAAGGCGAAGCCGTGCTTCAGGCCTTGATCGAGGCGGTGCGCGAGGAAGGCTATGGCGCGCAACTTCATGTGTAATCCCTTGCCGGGTAGCCGGAGAGCGGTTGATCTGTAGATTGAACGAATGAAGGGACATGACCGATGCACCCGGGAATAGGGATTGACGCCAGCCTTGGCTATCCGGGTTACACGGTTTTCAATGCATGATGTGAGAAACGCAGACTCGGTTCGATGAAATACGATCTCAGCCAGCTCAGTGTGGCCGAAGAGGCCGAGGTGCGCGATGAGGCGCGCGTTGCGCCTATCGCTATGATCGCCGCCCTTAGCGGTCGATGCACCGCGGCCTGTTCCTGATCGCTAGATCGGTAAATTCGCAAGCAGGCAACGGCAAAGCACATTGTATTAAGCAGGGAGAAGGCGCATGACCTGTAGTCAGTGATTCGTTATTCCCCTATTCGCTCCATCGTTTCCATTTGTTTTTACCGGCCAGAATGCACCCGCAATCAACAGGAAACCGAATGACTCGACGGGTTGAGCAAATGCAGATCATGATGAATCGGGGCAAGGGTGCTCGGAGTACTGCCGAACGCCGCAAACTCATGCGGCGGCACATGGGCATGATGTCGGAACAGAGACGAACGATGCAAGGCACGATGGGCTCTGGCGGCGCCAATTACGGTAAAACGGGTCGGTCATCCGGTCTGAAAATAATGCGGGAGCGCATGGATATGATGCAGAAGACGATGAGACAAATGCTGGGCAGCAGCAGATAACGATGAAACGGCGAGCATCGTTGCAACGCGTGCATGAATTCCGTTCGGGCGGCGTATGGCAAGCCCGGACGGAAGAACGTCGATGCAGCGATCTTCTCGGTCTGAGCGTTATCTTGCCAGGGAGGGCGGTGTGTTGAATACCCAATGAGGGATTTTAAACGAGGGAAAAATGTGATGGGAGGCTTCGATATGATGGGCGATTTCGGTTTTGGCTTCGGCTTCGGCTGGATATTCATGATTCTTTGGTGGGTGTTGATTATTGTAGGAATCGTTGCGTTGGTGAAATGGATTGCCTCGGCTTTTCGTGGATCCTCGACGCATGAGCGCGGTGCATTGGACATTCTGAAGGAGCGCTATGCACGCGGAGAAATCGACAGCGAGGAGTTCGAGCAGAAGCAGCGGGATATGAAACGCTAGTTAGCTCGTAGTGAAGGCTATGCTGAATTTCTCGGTGGGATGTTGATAATACGGAGGAGCAACTATGCAAGTGAACGCAAAAGAGCAGAACGGTAGCGCATTCGCAGTAACCCGCGTTGTCTGTACCACGGATGTCGCTTGTGAACGATTAATGCATATTGCCCAGAGCCTCGAGAGCGTCGAAGGCGTGTTCCAGGCTCGTGTCGGTCGTCGAGGACGGCTGCGAATTCGCTATGATGCTTCCTGCATCGGTTTTTGGGATATCGAGCGACTGCTTGACGAGGGCGGCATCACGCTTTCCCGAAGCGCTTGGTGGCGGTTCAAATCTGCGTGGTACCGATTTCTCGACCAAAATGCGCATGCGAACGCCATCTCTAAGGGGGGGGCTTGCTGTAGTAATCCGGTCGATATTCTCGCCAAGCGGCATCGGGATTGACCGCAGGCGACGGGAGTACGCAAGTGCAATCTTATTGTGCGCAGTGATGGAACGGCGTTGTGAATGATATTGGAGGGGTAATCTATGAAGAAGGCAAAGCGTTCTTTGTCGATAGTGCTCGTTGCGGCTAGTCTAGCCCTAGGTAGTCAAGCTTCGGTCCTATGGGCGGGCGGCGCCCCTCAAATGATGGGCGGACCGATGCACGATCCCGCCGGAAGCTCGATGCGCGGCATGATGCAGAAAATGATGGGTGGCAGGTTACCGCCAGGTATTAATCCCGCTTTTCTACCGGAACCACGATCTGAGGGGGCGCGCCTACTTCAGAAATTCTGTACTCAGTGCCATAAGTTGCCGGGCCCTGGGAGGCATATCGCAGCCGAGTGGCCACCGGTGGTTGCCCGTATGAATATGCGTATGCGGATGATGAGCCGAATGGGGATGACTATGATGGGCAGAATCGCAGCGCCTACCGAGCATGAAGTCGATGTTATCACCGCTTACTTGGAGAAATATGCACAGAAGCCCATCAATCCAGAAAAGTATCCGGGACTCGATAGCCGGGCAGGTAAGGCTTTTAGCTTTACCTGTGCGCAATGCCATGCATTGCCAGATCCCAAACAGCATACCGCGAGGGAGTGGCCGAGCGTAGTCGAGCGTATGAAGGGGCATGAAGCCGTCATGGGGAAAATCATTCCCGATAATAATACGACCAATGAAATCATCGAATTCTTGAAACGTCGCGGGCGGACAGGGAAATGAAGGGTGCGGGAAGGCGCGCCGCAGCCGAATACCGATCGGTGATCGCCTACATGAATACGCGTTATACAGGCAATAAGCCGAGCGGAGATACCGATGGCGGATAGAATTGCAGCTTTTATTGGGCGTCGGTTGATGTGATCATCGGAGAGTGTAATTTAAACAGTGTAACCACTAGTGTCCGATGTAAAAATGGTGTAGCCGTTGGGACAACCTCAACACCTTGTTCAACTCTCCTGAGAACATCCGTAAGCCCATCTACGCCACCAGCTCAATTGAGTCAGTCGACAGTGTTATTCGCAAGGTCATTAACAAACGTAAATTGTTTCCGACGGACAATGCAGCGAAGAAGGTAATTTATATGGGCATTATCGGCGCCTCAAAAAAATGGACAATGCCC
>DOVS01000332.1 GCA_003519965.1 Betaproteobacteria bacterium | reverse complement strand
TTCAAAACGCAGAAAATGCACCGCCGACGTCTTTTCGTCGGTACCGCGCACCATGTCTTCATCGGCGATGGCGAATACCCGGTCGCAGCCAGCCGCCTGAATCCACACCCTATTTTCGATATCGGTTAAACTCGCCAGCCTATGCGCCCGCTCCGCCGGATCCGCATACTCGATCATCAACGTCGCCTTCCAGTTAGTCCCATCGGGAATCAGCGGATTGTAGGTGGCCAGCTCCTCCTCGATGCCGTCCATCTCGAAAATCCGTTCCACGCGCAGCATTTCCTGGACTTGGTAGCGCATGGTGAGTTCGTCCTCGAAGAACAGCGTCACATGCTCCCCCAGCGGTACTCGACGCATTTTTTTATGCGCCATGACTTGGGCGCGGAAACCGGGACGCGCTTTGGCGTAGGCCTCGAGCGTCATCAAACTGTCGGCGGTGATTTTAGCCACGGGAGAATTTCCTCTCAACACTTATAAGCCATAAGCCATACGGATTAACGTCAGTGGGTGCTGTTTTTGCGCCGCCTCCGCACCGATGCCTTGTGCGATATGACGGCTGGCGATGGGGCAATCCGAACTCAGATAGTCGGGGGCGCCGTTCGCCATTTGCCGGAATACCGGCTGACCGATTTTCATCGACGAATCAAAAAATTCGCTTTTCACCCCCCAGGTGCCGTCATGTCCCGAGCAACGCTCGACAGTAGTCACCCGGGTATCGGGCGCCAATTGCAGCAGCTCGCGCGTTTTCAATCCCATATTCTGCACCCGCAGGTGGCAAGGCGCGTGATACGCGACATGACCCAAGGCATGCTTAAAGGCGGTATTGAGCAATCCGTCCCGGTGACGCAGCACGAGATATTCGAACGGGTCGAAAAAGGCGTCCGCCACCTGCCGCACCGCTTCGTCATCGGGAAACAACAGCGGCAGCTCCTGCTTGAACATCAAGGTGCACGACGGAATCGCAGTGAGTATGGCGTAGCCGTCCCGGGCGAATTGAGCAAGTACGGGAATATTGATTGCCTTGAGCCGCGCCACGCCATCCAAGTCGCCCAGCTCCAGCTTCGGCATACCGCAGCACGCTTCCTTTTCCACCAGACGCGTGGGAATTTCGTTGTGCGCTAGGATTTTCAGCAAATCGCGGCCGATACCTGGCTCATTGTAATTGATATAGCACGTCGCGTAGAGCGCCGCCTTTCCTGGCGTATGTGCACCGTCTCTCACCGGGAAATCGTCGCGCGGCGCGGCGGTTTTACGCAAGGTCGCGCTCTGATAATCGGGAAGTTCGCGCTGCTGGTGAATGCCGAGCACCGCATCCATTACCTTGCGAAGCGCTGGCGTATGATTGACGGCGTTGACCGTCTGCGCCACCACCGGAATACTAGCCAGCTTACCCAGTGCGTCGGTGCTAGACAGCAAACGATCTCGGAAGGTAATGTCTCCACGCCTGAACTTAATCGCCTTAGCGCGCAGCATGAGATGGGGAAAATCCACGTTCAATTCATGCGGCGGAACGTAAGGGCATTTCGTCATAAAGCACATATCGCACAGGTAGCACTGATCGATCACCGCCCAGTACACCGGCCGGCCGACTCCGTCCAATTCCCCCGTTTCTCCCTCGTCGATAGCGTCGAACAAGGTAGGAAACGCCCGGCAAAGATTGAAGCAACGGCGGCAGCCATGGCAAACATCGTAGACGCGCTCCAGCTCCTTGAAGAGCGCCTCTTCGTCGTAGAACTCCGCCGCCTTCCAGGCGATAGGGCGACGTTTTGGGGGCTCTAAATTACCTTCACGGACAGCCATCGATCGCTCCTTCCCGAATAAGGCCGATAGACGGCCGGCCAGTCAGCCGGCCACAAAATCCGGTCCGTCGTTAATCGACCAATGTGTCCAACGCTTTCTGAAAGCGATTGGCGTGGGAACGCTCGGCTTTCGCCAAGGTTTCAAACCAGTCGGCGATTTCCTCGAATCCCTCATCGCGAGCCGCCTTGGCCATCCCCGGATACATATCGGTATATTCGTGCGTTTCCCCGGCAATGGCGGCTTTCAGATTTTCTCGGCTCGCGCCAATGGCCAGGCCGGTCGCCGGATCGCCACAAGCCTCGAGATATTCCAAATGACCATGCGCATGACCGGTCTCGCCTTCGGCGGTGGAACGAAATACCGCCGCCACGTCGTTCTGCCCCTCCACGTCGGATTTGGCCGCGAAGTAAAGATAACGACGGTTCGCCTGAGACTCGCCGGCAAAAGCGGCTTTTAAGTTTTCGTGGGTTTTGGATCCTTTAAGTTCCATTGATCACTCCTAATTTAAAAGAGAACGAAGAAACCGCCTTTCCAATGTAGCTGACTGGCAGTGGAAAACAACCCGAATCATCGCTGTCTAATTTAGATTTAATCTAAATTAGACAGCGAGTCTATTTTCAAGCCCTGCCGCTGTCAAGCAGGGCGAATCAAGCGGGCGGCGGGAACATGCACCCGCTTGCGTTTGGATGACGTCAACAGAAAGGGGCCATCGTTTTAAGTCTTAAATTTCGGCGAACGGATTACCCGGCCAATCCGTGGAACCATTGCGGACAGCGAGAACACGCCTCGCGCCCAACTACCCCGCCGCGGTTCCCGCTTTATCCACGACTCGCACAAACGCCTACCGTAACGAACCGAAGCGGCGATAATAGGGCACACCAACCGGACATCCACGGCGCCCGAATACATCCCGCTTCCCCTGTATTTCCGCATGGAGTGCAAGAACGCTTCCTCTTGCGGGCTGCCAGCGGTCACGCACCCTACAAAACCACACAAGCCGTCCAGCACGAACAAGCAATGGGACGGCGCCCTATCGTGCGTTATTCGGCTTCCCACGGATCGCCTTTTCTCCCACCGTAATCGCCGTTAGCCGCTGGCGGCGGGCCATCGCCGCAATCGCACGATTTTCCATTCCGATACTGTCGGCGAACACCGGGATCGCCCGTGGAATGTCGCGCCCTTTTCCGGAAAATCCGGCGGCTAATAACATGCACGATGCATGCGCCACATCGACAACCGGGGTGATCGCCGTCGCCGCCGTCGCCTCACGGCGCGGGGGCAAGCCTTGGCTTTCTCATGGAGGAACGCCGAGGTCTAGGCCAACGCCGCCATCGGCCTTTATTTAACTTTTAGAATCGAGTAGATCAAGCGTAACCCGCTTAGCGCGCGACCTAGACCTATTTGCTATAATCGAATAGCGGTTCATTGTCAACATGTTCTGGAGGAAAATACCTATGCTGCATGTATTATTCGGCTCATCGGTTGGTATTCTATCCATCGCCACCATTGGCGGCGCTATCGCGGTAATCGGTTTCTGGCTTTTCTATTTCATGGTAAAAGGGAAAAAAAGCGGCTAAGAGCGCGCACGCCGCCCGGCGCCATGCCGTTCACAGCTGCGGGGGCCGGGCGGCGTGCGCCGCCGCGCGGCCCGGCCGGAGATAATGCTCCAGCTCGCGCAAGGCTTGCTGGTAGACCTCCCGTTTAAATTCGATCACGGATTCTAGCGGAATCCAATAGTGATTCCAGCGCCAGGCGTCGAATTCCGGGTGCCGGGTCGCCCGCAGCGAAACATCGCAGTCTCGTCCCACCATACGCAACAGAAACCAAATCTGCTTCTGGCCTTTGTAGGTGCTGCGCCACTCACGCTTAACCCAATGCGGCGGGACGTTATAGCGCAGCCACTCCTTGGTGCGGCCAAGAATCTTCACATGATCGGGAAGTAAACCCACCTCTTCCTCCAATTCCCGATACATCGCCTGCTCCGGCGATTCGCCCTGCTTAATGCCGCCCTGGGGAAATTGCCAGGCATGCTCGCGGATGCGCTTTCCCCAAAATACCTCGTTTTGCCTATTGCATAAAACGATGCCGACATTGGGGCGGTAACCATCGCGATCAATCATTGTTCAGCCCCGTAAACATTACTAATTGATTGTAATTTTTACATATTAGCGCGACTGACCGCAACTGCTCCGCGACCGCCGCGCCGCCTCAAATAAGGAGCCGTTTTTCGGTATGCAGGTTAGCGTCGCGCAAGGCGCCGAGAAATTTAACGAACGCCAAGCCGTAACGCGCCTCCAGCTGGCGAGCGCGTTCCCGTAAATCGCACCATAGCGGCGCACCGGGACTATGCTTAAAGGCAAGGATGGTGATATTGCTGCGTCCGCTGGTCGGCAAACACAGCACTAAACCGTCGAAACTGGCGCCGATGCGCTTCAAGTAGGTTTCAAAATTGGCGTCGTTGCCCCACAGATTGACCACGAGCACACCGTTCGTGGTCAACGCCGCCGCACACGCATCGTAAAACGCCTGCGTGCACAGCCCATCCACTTGCGCGTTGGCGTCGAAACCGTCCACCATCAGCACATCGCAACTGCATGGATGATCCATGACATACGCGGCGCCATCGCCGATCTCGACCCGTAAGCGTGCATCGTCGGCGGGTACGAAGAAATAAGCGCGCGCCGCCGCCACTACGCGGGGATTGGTTTCCACCGTCACCGAAGCGCTCTCGGGAAAGTAACGATAAATAAATTTAGCTAGCGAACCACCGCCCAGCCCCACCAGCAATACCTGCCGAGGATCGGGACGAAACAGCAAAAACGCCATCATGCAGCGCGTGTAATCCAATTCCAGCCGGTCGGGCTGCTTAAGCCGCATGGCGCTTTGCACGGTGCGGTTGCCAAGGTGCAGGCAGCGTACCCCATTGGATTCGCTCACCTCCACCGAGTCGCCCGCCCCCACCGCCCGCTGCAAGCGGCGTTTGGAAAAAAATCCCATGATCGCCGTTCCTTCCTCGTTAGGCCCGCGCGGCATTATAGCGCCTTTCCGCCGCGCACGCGGCGCTGCTTTCACGGTAAAATCGTATCTTTACAGCATATTTAGAAAGCGATCATGCGGGTCTCTCAATTCTTTATCTCGACACTCAAGGAAGCCCCGGCCGACGCCGAGCTCGTCAGCCACCGCCTCATGCTGCGCGCCGGTCTCATCAAGCGCCTGGCCAGCGGCCTTTACACATGGATGCCGTTGGGTCTGCGGATACTACGCAAGGTGGAAGCCGTCGTGCGCCAAGAAATGGACCGCAGCGGCGCCGTCGAATTGCTGATGCCGGCGGTGCAACCCGCCGAATTATGGCGCGAATCCGGCCGCTGGGACTTTTACGGCGCCGAACTGTTGCGGTTGCAAGACCGCCACCAACGCGATTTTTGCTTTGGGCCCACCCACGAGGAGGTCATCACCGATGTCGCCCGCCGGGAAGTGAAAAGCTACCGCCAATTACCGCTTAATTTTTACCAGATTCAAACCAAATTTCGCGATGAAATCCGGCCTCGCTTCGGTGTCATGCGCGCCCGCGAATTCATCATGAAAGACGCTTATTCCTTTCACGGCGGCGAAGCGTCCCTAGTACAGACTTACCAAGACATGTACGACGCCTATCACCGTATTTTCGGCCGCCTCGGCTTAACGTTCCGCGCCGTCTCCGCGGACACCGGATCGATCGGCGGCGCCAGCTCCCACGAATTCCATGTCCTGGCCGACTCCGGCGAAGACGCCATCGCCTTCAGCACGGGCTCCGATTACGCCGCCAACGTCGAGTTAGCGGAGGCGCTGCCGCCCGCCACGCCCCGCCCCGCGCCCACGGCGCCGCTGCAAAAAGTCGCCACCCCCGGCCAGCACAGCATCGAGACGGTCTCCGCCTTCCTCCAGGCGCCGCCGGAAAAAATAATGAAAACGCTGCTCGTCGCGGGCGAGGACGGCGGCGTGGTCGCGCTGCTGCTGCGCGGCGACCATTCCCTGAACGAAGTAAAGGCCGGCAAATTGGAGAAAGTGGCGCATCCCCTGCGTTTCGCCACCGACGCGCAAATCCGCGCCGCGGCAAACTGTGGCGGCGGCTCCCTTGGCCCGATGGGATTAGACGCGTCGATCGTCGCCGACCATAGCGCCGCGGCCATGGCCGACTTCATCTGCGGCGCCAATGAAGAGGGTTACCACCTGCGCGGCGTCAATTTCGACCGCGACTTGCCGGAGCCCATGGCCGCCGATCTCCGCAACGTCGTCGAGGGCGACCCCAGCCCGGACGGTAAGGGCGCCCTGTCGTTATGCCGCGGCATCGAGGTGGGCCACATTTTCCAACTCGGCGCCAAGTACTCGACGGCGCTCAACGCCGTCTTTCTCGACGAAAACGGACAATCCCAACCGATGAAAATGGGCTGCTACGGCATCGGCGTATCGCGCATCGTCGCCTCGGCTATCGAACAAGGGCACGATGAACGGGGCATTATTTTCCCCACGGCGATGGCGCCTTTTCAACTGGCGATCATCCCCATTGCCATGAAAAAAAGCGACGCCGTGCGGCGAGCGGTGGAAACACTGTACGCCGAATTGACGGCGGCGGGCGTCGAGGTGCTGCTGGATGACCGCGACGAACGTCCCGGCGTCATGTTCGCCGACATGGAATTGATCGGCATTCCCCACCGGCTGGTGGTTGGCGAGCGCGGCCTCAAGGAAGGCAACGTCGAATACCAAGGGCGCACCGACACCACGCCCACCGCGCTCCCCTTGCAAAACACGGTCAGCCTCATAAAATCCAAGTTATGTGGACCGTCCGCGATCGCCGACAGCGTCTAAGCGCCAGCTTTCGCCTCGCCGCCCTGGCTTTGGCGGCGCTGGCGAGTCAATCCGCCGCCGCTGGCGCACAACAATACGCACCGTTAAGCGCCAGCGTCCGCGCCTTGCTGCATCGAGCGGTCAGCGGCGAAGACGACTGGCGCATCTCCTTCGACTCGGCGCGAGAGGGCCGCGCCTGGCTGAAAGACATGTCGCGGCGGCTGGAAAAAACCATGCCGGACGCCACAGTACGCCGCCGCTTTCTGAAAACCGTCCATTATGAAGCCGCGCGCGCCGGCCTTAACCCCCAGCTGGTGCTGGGGCTTATCCAAGTGGAAAGCCGATTCAATAAATACGCCCTCTCCCGTGCCGGCGCCCGCGGCTACATGCAGGTCATGCCGTTCTGGGTTAAATTGATCGGCGCGCCGCGCCAAGACCTCTTTCATCTACGCACCAACCTGCGCTATGGCTGTACGATCTTGCGCTACTACCTCGATAGGGAAAAGGGGAATCTATTCCGCGCGCTGGGGCGCTACAACGGCAGCCTTGGTCAAGCGGACTATCCGGCCAAGGTGGTCAGGGCGTGGCATACCCGCTGGCGCTATCCCGCCCCTCGCGCGGCCAACGCGCGCATGACGCCATCGCCGGAGGCGCGCTGAACCCCGGGTGCGCGCCAGGACGGCGGCGCTATTCCGACAGACGATGGCGGATAGCGTAGTGGGTCAGCTCCGCCGTATTCTTCATATTGAGTTTCTGCAGGATGCGGTTACGGTAGGTGCTGACCGTTTTAACGCTTAACGTCAAATCGCGGGCAATCTGCGATACCGGCTTACCGGCGCCGATCATGCACAACACGGTATACTCCCGT
>DOVS01000029.1 GCA_003519965.1 Betaproteobacteria bacterium | reverse complement strand
GGGGCCGCACCCTACGTCGACGACATACGATTCCGGATCGACGCCCCCTCGCCTAAGTATGTCGACCGTTTCGGCTAGGTAGGCCGACTCCGCCCCATGATTGTCCCGTAGCGCATAGGAACGGACGTGGTAGTGATTACGGTAGAAATCGTCAAAATCGGCCCCCGTGGACGGGGTGTCGTAGAAGACGAAACCGCACGCACGGCAGCTAAGAACATCCATTTCCCCGGCAATCGGCGCGCCATCGAATAATGGAAAGGAAAGGTGTGTCAGTTGTTCGGAAAATCTACTCGAGCAAATAGGGCAAGGCCTATGCGTAAAATCATTCAAATCCATTCTCTCCATCATACAAAAGCATATCCCCCGCTATAATGCATTCGCTCCAACTGCGCAACCATCCACGGGACGTAATCCGAGTGCGGCAAGAGCAGGAGCGGCGGTTGCGGCGGTTCAGCGATTGCGGCGGCGGGTTGAATTTCAATACCGGCGACCCGCCGGCCGATCTTGGCTGGAGAGGCGTCGAAGAGCGCCGTTATCCGTTCGAGAATGCGCGGATGCATCCCTAGAATCAACTGCGCATATTGCGAAACGCCCCACAAAGCCAATGCCCGGTGATCTTTGAGGATTCGCTCCTCTTGTTCGGTGGACAGCGGGCGTAAGGGTAAACGCGCCGCCAACGTCTCTCGGAGCGACCGATCCATCGCCAGGGGCGGCGGGTCGCCGAGCGTTCGGCGGCAAAGTAGAAAAATGCACGCCTCCGGATCACCCTCTTCCGGTAAAAACGGCCATAATTCCATTTCGACGGGCTCTATTCCCGCCAACCGGGCGACCGTTCTCAGATGGTGGGCGTCGAAGTGATTAATGTGCTCGAAGTAAAAGTCTCTCCAAGGCGCGTCGCCCTGCGATAAAGCAGGCGTATTCGGAACCTCCAGACAAAAGAGCGCATCCGTGGCCGACGCATCGACGAGTTCGCCGAGAAACTGGACGGGATCGGGCACATGCTCAAGAATATGGCTCAACACGACGACGGCTGGGCGTCCTCGATCCGGTGGTAATTCTTCGATGCGCTCGACAACGGGAATGTCCAGGCTGGCTTGAATATCGCGGCGGCAAGCCGCTGAGGCCTCCAGCCCCATCAATGCGCTATAATCCTTGGATGCAAGATGCCGCAGCCATCCGCCCTTCCCGCAACCGACATCGAGCATGACGCTGTCTGGCGTTATTTTCTCGCGGAGACGCTGTTCGAGCCTGCGGTAACGAGCCGCCTCCTGGGGGCCGCCGCCGCCCGTTCCGCCCGTATTCGAGAATAAATAGTGTTCGTTATCCCGGTAATACGCGGCGAGCGCCTTGCCGCCGTCGGTCCACTCATTAAACACAAAACCGCACGCCGAACAGGACATTAAACGGAAATCGCCGGACATATCCAAGTCGTCGAAAAGAATATAATCGAGACGCCGCAGCGCATCTCCCCGATCCGACCCACAAACGGGACAATGGCGATGAAGCGCCTCCCCTGGCGCTAATTCCGTTGTCATGCCGCCTTGTTCATGGATTTCGCGCGACGGCTCAATACCTGCAACGAATCGAAGACTCTTCGATAGTAATGCAGCGCGTCGAGCTCCATCTTGTAAGGCTTGATAAAAAAGCGGGTCTCGTCCTGAACCGGATCGAGATTAATTCCGCCTCTCCACAACTGATCCGGATCGAAGGATTCGAGAAACAAGCCATCACGGCTCGCCTGCTCGAACAGGCGGGTGCCAGGAAATGGAATAATATTAAAAACGTAATTCAAATCTAACTGAAGATCCAGAATCATCTGACGCGTATCTTCCAATGTCTCGGCGGTATCCTCCGGAAATCCCATGATGTACATGCTACTGGTAAAAATCCGATGGCGTTTAAAGGACTCCGCCGCCGCAAAAATTTTCTCGCGGGGCAACTTTTTACCAATGGTGATCCGCATTTGGTCATTACCATGCTCGATAGGCAACCGCGCAAAAACGCATCCGGCGCCCGCCATCGCCGCAACGATCTCATCGTCCAATGCGCCCAGGTAGGTGCCGCAGGTGGTCTCCCACTCGATGTTTAGCCCACGCTGGACGATTTCATCGCAAATACCGAGAATATGCTTTTTGTTGACGTTGACGTTATCGTCGATAAAACCGAAATAGTTTTGCCCGCGCTCTTGATGCAGCATTTGTATCTCATCGACGACCTTGCCTGGAGAGCGCATACGCAGCTTACGCCCCATCGTGGTGTAGATTGAGCAAAAATTACAGGTGAACGGACAGCTCCGCGAAGACAGAATCGGGACGGAAAGATGGAATTCCAATCCCTTGGGGTTATACCAGTGAGAATGATCCGCATAGTAGTCGGGAAGAGAAATCATATCCCAAGCAGGCTCTGGCAGCTCATCCAGATTCGACAAAAAACTTCGCCGCGCAGTAATCACCGCGTGGCCGTCTCTACGGAAGGCGATCGATTGGACGTGATCGAGATTGTCACGGTTGCCCGCTTGCAATGCGTCCACCAATTCGATAATCGAGTCTTCCGCCTCGCCAATGGCCACATAGTCGAATACGGTCGATCTCTCTAGTATTTCCCGAGGGAAAAGACTGGGATGCGCTCCCCCCACGGCAATCGGCACGCTTGGAGACGCCGCCTTGATGGTCTCGGCCAGTCCTAAAACGACAGGAAAGTGAATCGTGGTAAAGCAGTTAATCCCAATCATCCCCGGTTCGGTATCGCGCAAGCTGCGGCGCACGGTATCGAAGTAGAAAACCTCTGGATCGTCCCGCGGCCCTGGATAGTAGATAGACAGGTCAAGTATGGAAGGGGTGTGCCCATGCCGCCGCAATACGGCCGCCAAATGTAACAATGGTACAGGAATAGTCCCTTTGCTCTCCTTGAGTCCTTCGAGTCTAGGTGGGGAAATAAGCAATATTTTCATACAGATACTCCCTGTCTCGTTAAGACCGATACTTCACGCAGCATTGCACAAAGAGACGCCAACTGCGCGTCTTCCGGAAAAAATTGGCGATAATGAAAGGGAGAGCCTCGCGTGGCCGAGAACCACGCCGGCGAGAGGGTTTTTAGGCGTTCCGCCCCCTTTTTCGGCTCGCTAAGCAGCGCGCCGCGGAATAGATCCGCCGCAGCCGTCCCCTCCAACGCATTAAGCAGCGGAGAGACCGGCCCGCCTGCCTGGATACCCGGGACCATAGCGGTCGTTTGGAGCCAGCGTCTCCTTGGCGTCATCCCCAGCGATTCATTATAAAGTCGATGCCATGCGGAAACCAGCGCATATAGCGGATAACGCTGAGGCGCGGATTTGCGCGCATTGAGAGAGAGTCGCCGCAGCAGCGCCCGGTCGCTATGCAGCAAACGCAACGCCTGAATATATTCGTCCACGGACGCGCAGACAATCCCTGTTTTTCCATTCTCAACAAGATGGCGCTCGCACCCATTGTCCAGCACGACCGGCACGGCGCCTGCCGCCATCGCCTCCAGCAACACTTGTTCGCCCGTCCCATAGTGCTGCGGATTCAGCGGATAACCTAATACATCGATCGATGAAAAAACCGCGGCGGCGTTCTCCACTGGTCCGCGAATATCGAAAACAGGCCCCAAACCCTGAGAGGCGGCTTCCTGCCGCAATTGCTCATGGTCCGGCCCGCCGCAAACGATAAAAGAGGTCTCCGGCAAATCGGCGGCCGCGCATAACCGCAGGAATTCCGGGTGCATCTTCTCATAGGCGACTGTTCCGACATAACCCACTTGGAAACGCTGATGTTCCTTCTTCCGGCGTATTGGAACACGCGGGGCGCCCGCGCTACTCTGGATGATGCGGATGCGGAGGTCTTGGTTCTCGATGTTCTCGTGCGCCAATGCGGGCGCTTGGAGGCTCCATGGCGTCGATAACACCATAATGTCGGGATAGGCGGCGAGACTTAGAGGAAAGTTTTGCGGTGCGTGATGGCCATTGACATGCGACCATAGCAGACAACGGAACGCGGGCAAATCCGTCCGCGACATCAGGGCGTTTAACAAAGGATGGTGCCACCAGTGCAGATGAACCACGTCAGCCCGCGCCAGGTTGTTTTTTAATTCCTGAAGATCATGCCAGAGATCGCCTCGCGCCTCGATCTGCTGGCGCTCCGCCCATTGCGCCATCGGCGGATTAAGGCGATCGAGGCACAACAGGCGATGGTTAAAGCGCCCTTCGCTACAACTGGCCGAGACCAGCGCCCGTAATACGGTGCCGAC
>DOVS01000125.1 GCA_003519965.1 Betaproteobacteria bacterium | reverse complement strand
CAAGTCACCGACGCCTCGCTGCTGGTGGTGCTGTGCGCCGATCTCAAGGCATGGGAAAAAGCGCCCGAGCGGTACTGGCGCGACGCCCCGCAAGAGCGGCGGGATTATGTCGTCTCCGGCATCCATCAGTATTACCAAGGCCGCGACGCGGTGCAGCGGGACGAAGCCATGCGCTCCTGCGGCATGGCGGCAATGACGCTCATGCTGACGGCCAAGGAAATGGGTTACGACTCTTGTCCCATGGACGGCTTCGACTTCGATGCGGTGGCCCGGTTGATCCAACTGCCGCACGATCACATCATCTCGATGTTCGTCGCTATCGGTAAAAGTGTTCAAGCGCCATGGCCGCGCGGCGGCCAGTTGCCGCTGAACGAAGTGACGGTCAGCGACCATTTTTAACCGGAAAATCCAGGAGACCGCCATGGGCGAAACGGTGACCATTCACGGCAAGCCGGTGGCGGTGAACTGGAGTCCCGCGGCGGAGCGGGCGATGGCGGCGCGGTCGCAACCGCTGCTGGCGGAGATGGAGCTTTATTTCAGTTGCCTGATCCGCAAGCGGGTGCGCTTTCCCAACGACGCGGAGGCGGCGCGCTTCGTCGACGCCACGCCGCGTCTCCGCGTGAGCTTCCGTCCGGTGATGACCGCCAGTTGTCGTATCGATCCCGAACTGGATAAACCGGGGCTGGAAGATTTCGTGATCGTCAACCCCGCCGCCTTCGTGCCCCGCTGGCTAACCATCGATTTTCGCCGGGGCGCATGGAGTGGGGAATTCGGCTACTAACGCCACGGGGCCGCGTTTTGACAATCCGCGCGGCCCCGTGTTACAAGAAGATTTTCCCGACGGTTCTCGCCCCGTAAATCCTGTGACCCATTGTTGCGATCACGACGCACCCGCTCCGTCCGCGCCGGGCGGCGTCGGCATCCCCCAAAACGGACGCTTCGACGCGGCCGCGTTCGAGCGGGCGGTTACCGATTTGCTCCATGCGTGCGGCGTCCCTAGCGACACCGTGCATACTCGCAAAACCGCGCAGCGCGTGCGGGAGCTATGGCAAAAGCGCCTCCTCGGCGGCTATGACGGCGATCCTGCTGAAGCGCTGGGCGAAGGATTCGCCGACCCTCGCGCCGATATGGTGGTGGTGCGCGGCATTGCCGTTCACGGCGTCTGCCCTCACCACCTCGTCCCGTTCCGCGGCGTCGCGCATGTCGCCTACCTGCCTGGCGGCCGATTGCATGGCTTTGGCCGTATCGCCCGGCTGGTGGACACCATCGGCCACCGCTTCACTTATCAGGAATGGCTGACGCGGGACATCGCCGAGGCGCTGGCAACCCACGGCCAAGCACAGGGCGCGGCGTGCGTCATCGAGGCGGAACAGCTCTGTCTACTACTGGGAGAGGATCGCCGCGGCGACGAGCGGGTGGTCACCCAAGCCTTTACCGGCTGCTTTCAACAAGACGACCAGCTCCGGCTTGAGTTCCTTCGCGCAATTCAAGGACGGCTGCCCTAGCGCGCCGCGTCAGCAGCGGCGAAACACGATGTCCCAAACGCCGTGCCCCAGCCGTAATCCACGTTGCTCGAATTTTGTCCGCGGCCGGTACGCCGGCCGCGGCGCATAGCCTGCGGCGGCATTGGCCAGCTTCGGTTCGGCAGTGAACACGGCGAGAATATGTTCGGCGTAATCCTGCCAGTCGGTAGCGGCATGCACATAGCCGCCCGGTTTTAGGCGGTCGGCCAGCAAGGCGGCCAACGCCGGCTGAATCAGCCGGCGCTTGTGGTGGCGTTTTTTGTGCCAGGGATCGGGGAAAAAAATATGCGCCCCGTCCAGGCTAGCGGGAGCCAGCATATGACGCACCACCTCCATCGCATCGTGACGAATCACCCGCACATTCGTCAACTCCTCCGCAGCCGCCTGCTTGAGCAAGCTACCGACCCCCGGCCCATGGACTTCCACGCCAAGATAATCGTTTTCCGGGTAAGCGCGGGCGATCTGCGCGGTCGCCTCCCCCATGCCGAATCCAATTTCCAATATTTTAGGCGCGGCGCGGCCGAATAACCGCTCGAGATCGAGCGACGCCTCGGCATAAGGCACACCGTAACGCGGCCACAATCCGTCCAACGCGCGCGCCTGGGCCGGCGAAATACGGCCCTGGCGCAAGACGAAGCTACGGATAGGACGAGAAAATTCAGTGGTCATGCGATTTTACCCGATGAGGACGACAGCCGGACGTTAGCTGCCGATCAGCCCGCCAACCGGCGAGCTAGGAATAGCGGAATACAATTTCTTCGGCATCCGTCCGGCCAAAAACGCCTCGCGCCCCGCCTCCACCGCTTTTTTCATGGCGGACGCCATCAACACGGGATTATTCGCCGCCGCCACGGCAGTGTTCATCAGAATACCGTCGCAGCCCAACTCCATGGCGATCGCTGCGTCCGACGCCGTACCCACTCCAGCGTCCACGAGCACCGGCACCTTGGCGTTGGCGACGATAATTTGCAAATTCCATGGATTAAGAATACCCATGCCGGAGCCGATCAACGACGCCAGCGGCATGATCGCCGCGCAACCGATTTCCTCCAGCTGCCGAGCGACGATGGGGTCGTCGGAAGAATAAACCATCACGGTAAACCCTTCCTTAACCAACACTTCCGCCGCTTTCAGGGTTTCCATTACGTTCGGGTAAAGGGTATGGGGATCGCCCAGCACTTCCAACTTCACCAGGTTATGGCCATCCAGCAGCTCTCGCGCCAAACGCAAGGTGCGAATCGCTTCTTCCGCCGTATAGCAACCGGCGGTATTGGGCAAGTAGGTGTATTTTGAAGGCGGCACCGCCTCCAGCAAACTGGGCTCGCCGGCATTTTGGCCAATATTGGTGCGGCGGATCGCCACCGTGACAATCTCTGCGCCGCTAGCCTCCACCGCAACGCGCGTTTCGTCGAAATCCTTATATTTACCGGTGCCGATCAGCAGACGGGAACGATACGCCTTACCGGCGATAGTCAGCGGATCCATAAACGATTTATCCGTAGTTATCTTGCAATCTGGAAAAGGACGGAGATCATTAGCCGCCGCCGACGGCGACCACGATTTCCAACTGGTCGCCGTCGGCCAGCGGCGTTTCCCCGAATTGGCTGCGCGGCACGATTTCACCGTTACGCTCCACCGCCAAACGCTTGCCGGACAATTCCAGGTGCGCCAGCAGTTGCGCAAGGCTGGTCTCACGCGTGAACGCATGGCATACGCCGTTGACCGTCAACTGAATCATGCCCGCCACATTGCCGAAATGACCAAACCGCTATTCTACCATGGCGACAGGCGCCGGTAGAACTTCCCAACCGCCGCGCCTATCCGGCGCCCCGCCCGATTCGCTTCATCTCCCCCCAGTGGGCCTTACCGCCCAACGCCCAGCGCATAAGCCCGATCAAACGCCATACCGAATTCAATTGACGGTAGCCGAAATTCTCCATCACCGCCACCAGAAAGAGGACGACCAATTGACTTGGCCGCTCATAGAGATGAAAAGACAGCTCTTCCAGCAACAACGCGTTAACCGACAATAATAAACCAAAGCCGATCGCCGCCAGAAGAAACGCGCCCAGCGCCTCCAGAGAGATCATCTGCGTCAAAAAGAAAAACACCATCAAACCGTAGCCCAGCGCCTCCAGCAGAGGACCCAGCCATTCGAAAACGACCATGAAAGGAAACGCCAGCCAGCCGGCCGCGCCGCCTTTAGGATGAAATAACAGGCGGCGGTTCATCATCAGGCTTTCCGCCAGTCCGCGCTGCCAGCGGATCCGTTGATTTTGCAGCGTCCGCAGATCTTCCGGCGCTTCTGTCCAGCAAACGGGATCGGGTAAAAAAGTGATGCGATAGCGCTTACCGTCCAGCCGCAAGGTGCGATGCAAGCGCACCACCAGCTCCATGTCCTCGCCCACCGTGTCGCTCCGG
>DOVS01000040.1 GCA_003519965.1 Betaproteobacteria bacterium | reverse complement strand
TATACTCGCAGCAGTGATCGCCCGCCCCCTCCACCACCGCGACCGCGCCGGAATTGCGCACGGCGAAGCGCTCGCCGGCCATCCCGGCGGCATTCAGCTTACCGCCGGTCGCGCCGTAGAGACACGTATTGCCGATAATGGTGGTTTGATGGGGGACGAACCCGGAGCAGGTCGGCGGATAAAGAATCACTTGTCCGCCCGCCATGCCCTTACCCACATAGTCGTTGGCGTCGCCCTCCAACACCAGCGTCAGGCCGTTGGCGTTCCAAACCGCGAGGCTCTGCCCGGCGCTGCCGGTCAGGCGAACGGTCAAACAACCGCTGGGCAGCCCCGCCGCGCCATGGGCGCGGGCGATCTCGCCGGACAAGCGCGCACCGATGGAGCGGTGGGTATTGCGAATCGTATAGTGCAGCGTTAGCGGCTGTTGGCTTTCGATCGCCCCGGCGGCGTCCGCCACCATCCGTTCCGCCAGCGCGCCCTTGTCGAACGACGGATTGGAGGGCTCCGTGCAATACCGCGGCTCGCTATCGGGAATGCCGCCTTGGGAAAGTAATACCGACAGGTCGAGTTTTTGCTGCCGAGGGGTCGTCCCCGGCAGGATGTCCAGCAAGTCCATGCGGCCGATCAGTTCCGACAGCGTGCGCACGCCCAAGCGCGCCATCAGTTCGCGGGTTTCTTCGGCGACAAAATTGAAGTAACGCATCACCATCTGCGGCAAGCCGATGAAATACCGGCTGCGCAAACGCGCGTCTTGGGTCGCCACGCCGGTGGCGCAATTATTGAGATGGCAAATACGCAAATACTTGCAGCCGAGGGAAATCATCGGCGCGGTGCCGAAACCAAAACTTTCAGCGCCAAGAATCGCCGCCTTGATAACGTCCAGGCCGGTTTTCAGCCCGCCGTCGGCCTGCACCCGCACCCGCGAGCGCAACCCGTTGGCGCGCAGCACTTGCTGCGCCTCGGATACGCCAAGCTCCCACGGCGTGCCGGCATACTTGACGCTGGTCAGCGGGCTGGCGCCCGTGCCGCCGTCGTAGCCGGAAATGGTAATCAAATCGGCATAGGCCTTGGCCACCCCGGCGGCGATGGTGCCGACGCCCGGCTCCGCCACCAGCTTGACCGAGACCAATGCGTGCGGATTGACTTGCTTGAGGTCGAAAATAAGCTGCGCCAAATCCTCGATGGAATAAATATCGTGATGAGGCGGTGGCGAGATCAGCGAAACGCCCGGCTTGGAGCAACGTAGCGTAGCGATCATCGGCGACACCTTGTGCCCCGGCAACTGGCCGCCCTCGCCAGGTTTCGCGCCTTGGGCGATCTTAATTTGCAGCACCTCGGCGTTCACCAGGTAATGCGGCGTCACGCCGAAGCGCCCGGAAGCCACCTGCTTAATCTTGGACATCTTGACGGTGCCGTAACGGGCGGGGTCTTCGCCGCCCTCGCCGGAATTGGAGCGGCCGCCCAGGCGGTTCATCGCCTCCGCCAGCGCTTCGTGGGCTTCCGGCGACAACGCACCGAGACTCATACCCGCCGAATCGAAGCGCTTGAGAATATCGGCCAGCGGCTCCACCGTCTCCAGCGGGATCGGCGACACGTCGAACCTAGGCTGCATCAAATCGCGCAAGGCGGCCGCCGGACGCGTATTCACCAACGCGGCGAACCGGCGGTACGCCGCATTATCGTCCTGTTGCACCGCTTGTTGCAGTTGCAACACTACGTCGGGGTTGTATGCATGGCATTCGCCGCCGAAAATGAACTTCAACAAACCGCCCTGGCTGAGCGGCTCCACCGGATCATGGGCGTATTGCACCAGTTGCCGCTGGTCGGCGTCGAAATCGGCGAAGTCCGCCCCGCGAATGCGGCTGACCGTGCCCTGAAAGCACAGCGCGATGACTTCCGGGTGCAGCCCCACCGCTTCGTACAACTGCGCGCCGCGATAACTAGCGATGGTGGAAATGCCCAGCTTCGACAGGATTTTCAGCAAGCCTTTGTTAACGCCCTTGCGGTACTTGTACAGCGCGTCGCTCAAGGTCTGGCCCTTGATCTCGCCGCTATGGATCAGGGCGTTGATCGCCTGATACGCGAGATAGGGAAACACCGCGGTCGCGCCATAGCCAATTAAGCAAGCGAAATGATGCGGGTCGCGGGCGGCGCCGGTATCCACCAGCAGGTTGGCGTTGCAGCGCAGTCCTTCGCGAATCAAGGCGTGATGCACGCAGCCGGTGGCGAACAATGCGTGAATCGGCAGTCGGTCGGGCGCGATCCGGCGATCCGACAACACCAGAATCACATAGCCGTCGCGCACCGCCTGCACCGCCCGCTCGGCCAGCGCCTCCAGCGCCGCGCGCAAATCGGCGCCAGCCGGATCGTAGTGAAGATCCAGCGTAATGCAGCGGTACTCGGCTTCCTCGAGCGTCGTCAGCCGCTCGAATTTCTCATGGCTTAACACCGGCGAATGCACTTCCAGCCGTTTGGCGTGCTGCGGGGTTTCCTGGAACAGATTGCGCTCCGGCCCGAAACAGGTATTGAGCGACATCACCACCGCTTCCCGGATCGGATCGATCGGCGGATTGGTCACCTGCGCG
>DOVS01000287.1:5844-6032 GCA_003519965.1 Betaproteobacteria bacterium | reverse complement strand
ATCGCCTTTCTCGTCATGGACCTCATCCACCGCCAGCAACCGGACGAGGCCGCCGCCGTGCTCAACGCCTGGCTGGAGGACAGCGGCGACTACGGCGGCTTGGCGGGACTGCGTTTCTACTCGACCTACCGGGCGATGGTGCGCGCCAAGGTCGCCGCGCTGCGCGCCGCGCAGCCGGGGCTGGCGGT
>DOVS01000287.1:0-5805 GCA_003519965.1 Betaproteobacteria bacterium | reverse complement strand
CCCGCCGCTCCGCGCCGTTTCTGGCCATTACCCACGGCTTGTCCGGGTCGGGCAAGAGTACGCTGAGCCAGCCGCTGGCGGCGTCGCTGGGGGCTGTCCGCATCCGCTCCGACGTGGAAAGAAAGCGGCTGTTCGGTCTGCCGGCGGAAGCCCGCAGCGAATCGGCGCCCGGCGCCGGACTGTACACCCCGGAGGCGGGACGGCAAACCTACCAGCGGCTGATGGCGCTGGGGCGCGAAACGCTCGCCGCCGGCTATCCCGTTATCCTCGACGCCGCCTTCCTACGGCGCGATCAGCGGGAAATGGCGCGCCGCCTAGCGGATGCATGCGACACTCCTTTCGTTATCCTCGACGTTCAGGCGGAGGCGCATGTCTTGCGCACGCGGATTCGCCAGCGCACGGCCGCCGGCGGGGACGCCTCGGAAGCCGGCTTGCCGGTGCTCGAGCGGCAAATCGCTAGTCGGGAGCCGCTCGACGTCGAAGAACAGCACTGCGCCCTGCGCATCGATGCCGAAACGGCCGGCGCGGAAACCGTGCGCGCCTTCCTCAAGCGCCCATCGCCGCACCGCCTGCGCGGTTAATCCTTCTTCGCGCGCCAAATGGAAAAAATAATCCAAAGACTATTGGCAAAGGCGATGATAAAGCCGAGCAGGCCGAACAAAGACAGCCCGAATAGCGTCGGCCCGCCGGAAACGGTCATCACGATCGACGAACCGATCACCAATGACGCCGTGATAATGCCCAGTGTTAAGCGATTAGCACTGCGATCCAATTGCGCGCCGAAATGATCCAGCCGCTTCAAGTCCAAATCGATGCGCACCCGCCCGCGCCGCGCCTCCTTGAGCAACCGGGAGAGATCGCGGGGAACGGAGGAAAACAGCGACAACACATCCCGCAGATTGCGCTTGCCGCGGCTCCATAACGCCTCGGGCGCATAGCGCTGCGCGATAACGCGGCGCACGAACGGCTCGATATGCGCCACCATGTCGAATTCGGGATCAATTTGCCGCCCCAAGCCTTCCAGCGTAATCAGCGCCTTGAACAACAGCGCCAAATCGGGGGGAAGCGATAGCGAATGCTCGCGCATAATGGCGGTTAATTCGCCCAGCACCGCGTTAATGCGCACCTCCTTGAGCGGTACGTTCTCGTAATTGAACACCAGTTCATTCATATCGCTCGCCAGCTTCGCCTCGTCCACGGCGGCGGCTTCGGCCCACTCCAGCAGCACGTCGAGCAGCACATCGTCGCGCCGATTCGTCAGCGCGGCCAGCAAATCCACCAACTGATGCCGGCGTTCTTCCGACAATCGCCCCACCATGCCGAAATCGACAATGGCGATCCGGTTGCCCGGCAAATAAAAAAGATTGCCGGCGTGCAGATCGGCATGGAAAAAGCCGTGCATGAGAATCATCCGCAGCACCGCGTCGGCGCCGCGCTTCGCCAGCAAGGGAAGATCGTAACCGGCGGCCCGCGCCGCCGCCAAGCCATTTCCAGGGACGCCCTCGACAAACGCTTGAACATTGAGGGTTTCGCTTGTCCATTCTCGGTAGACCTGGGGGATGACAATGGTTTCGTCGCCGGCGAAATTACGCGCGAAGCGCTCGATATTGCGGGCCTCGCGCGCCAAATCCAGCTCCCGCCGCAGCGACCGGGCAAACTGGGCGGCCACCTGGGACGGCCGGTAACGGCGGCTTTCCGGGACTTCGGATTCCAGCAGCGCGGCAAGATGCGCCAGAATACGCAAATCCGCCTCGATCTTCGCCCGAATGCCGGGACGACGGATTTTCAGAATAACGGGGGCGCCATCCGCCAGCGCCGCCCGATGCACCTGGGCGATGGACGCCGCCGCCGCGGCGTCGGTGCGCAAATCCTGGAACACCGCGAACGGCGAGCGCCCCAGCGCCGTTTCCAGCACCGGGATCAAGGTCTCGAAGGGAACCGGCGGCACGTCGCTTTGCAACTTCTCGAACTCGGCGATCCACGGCGGCGAAAATAAATCCACCCGCGTGGCGAGCACCTGGCCCAACTTGACAAAAGCCGGGCCCAAATCCTCCAGGGCGCGGCGCGCCCGCACCGCCGGCTCCAGGTGCAGAATCTCGCTGGACGCTTTCCAATGGAGTATCCGGCCGGCACGCTCCAACACCCCGGCGAGACCCATCCGCCGCACCATGTCCCCCAGGCCGTAGCGAATCAGCACCGTGGTGATTTCGTGAAGGCGGGGAATATCCCGCACCACGTTGAACGTTTCCCAGAGCATCGGGGCTTAGCCGTCTTGCCGCGGCGGCGTTTCCTCGTGTATTGCGTCCGCCATTCCCGCCAGAATACCGCCCGCCAGGGCGGCCAGGCGCAGGCCGACATCCTGCGCCGCCTGCGCGCCGGCGGCGCCCGCTTCGGCCGCCGCCGCATTCAAGCGATTGCTCAACGGCTCCGCCGCCGCCCGGAGCGCGCCGCCGGTGTCGGTGCCGGCGCGCGCCATATGCGCGGCAATATCCGTCAAAGATTGCTTAACTTGCGCGCCGGACTGACCGCCAACCGCATGCACCGTCGCCACGAAATCCTCCTCGAGCCGTTTCAGATGATCTAGCGAGGGCCGCAAATCGCGCGCGGTAAAATCCTGCGACTGGGCGGCCAATTGCTGGAGCGCCAGGGAAATGGCCTCGGCCGCTTTCTTCAATGCGTCGTCCAGCCCCTGCACCCCATCGGCGAGCGCGCTGCCGACGCCGCTCGACGGACTGACGGCGCCGAGGCCGATCCCTTCCGTCACCGCGCGCATCACCGCGTTAATCGCCTGGGGATCCAAGCGGCGCGCCTTGAACGCTTGCAGCGCGAGGCGGCGAACCTGGCCGCGAATATCTCCGCCCGCCGCCACGGCCGCGGCGGCGGCCTCGCGGATGCGCTCGGGGGTTAACGCCGTCTGTCGCTCTTCCGCCATGGCCGCTCCTCCTCATCCCGGTTAACCGAACCCAATCCGTGGAACACAACGGATTCCTTTCGCCGCCTTGCCGCCCGCGGAAAAACGTGAAGCCGACCAACGCCCGGCGTCCCGACAATAGCGCGCATCCATTGTGCCCCGATACCGCATTTAAGCGCAAACCGTTGCGTGCGCTTCAACGACCCGCGCGCGGCAAACCGTTGCCCGCAACCGGCCGCGCTAAAAAGCGGACGGCGAACAAGACAGATTTCCCGCGTTTCTCGTGCGGCCGCCAACGCGGTCCTTTATTTTTCGCATCGGCCGATCGGCGTGGACGAAACATATAGAAACACATCAGTAACATTTCGTAACATTGGGTATTCCAATGCAAAAACGCATCCGCCGCCCCCGATTTTTAGGTTTTTTTCGTCGGCGATCAGTCCAAAACCCTTGCTGGGCTTGACAAGTGGCGCGCATTCTCTTCAAACTTGCGCCAATAAATCTGGCAGTACCTGCATTACCCGAAGTGAACAGGAAGTAAAACAATAAGGGGAATCGCTTTTGCAAGCGTCAGGCAGCGCCCGGAAACAGCATCTTTTACCGCTTTCTTACATCCGGAAAACCAAGCCAATTAAAGGGATCCGCCAAACACGGCGAGTCCGTCTTTTAGCCGCGGAAAACTTACCCGGTGGGCCGTGTTGCGCCCGCAAGCCGGCCCTTTGTCCGCCTCTCCTTGTCTCGCGGCGCCCGGCGAAGCGCAAGGCCATCGTCCGCGCTGGCGCGCACCCTCTCCCGACGACGCCGTTCGCGCGCACACTCACGCCCCGACGCGGGGCGGGCTTTCCGGCCAGCGCCGTCTCGCGGCCGGGGACAACCCGCTGATGCCGCGCCGACTGTTTAAGGCGGCGGTCAAGCGCTGGCCGCGCACGCCTCGCCGACAAGCGCCATCCTATGACTTTTCCGTCGAGGACGCCGCCTGGGCCATGGGCAGTTTTTGTGCATTGCACCGCAAACCCTTCGACCCGGAACTGCTGATTAAGCAATTTCCGCCGCCCTACACTGCCGATACGCTGATTCACGCCGCGCGCGCCCTCGGTTTCAAAATCAAGCGCCAGGAATGCGCCGCCGACACACTGGCCACGCTGCACTTGCCCTGCCTGGTCATCGTGCGCGAAGCACCGGCCGCGGAACCCGCGGACGCCAGCCCGGCGTCCGGTGCGGAAACGCCGCCGAAAACAGAACCCGCCGCATACCGGCCCAGCATCGTCGTCCAGATCGACGATAACGGCCTCACCTTGTTCGAGGCCGGAACCAACAAACCGAAAACCCTATCCCATGCCGCGTTCGCCGGCCGCTACGCCGGCACGGCGTTTCAACTAGCCCCCGAAGCCGCCGCAATCAAAGACCCAGACGGCGCGTTGGCGGGATCGGGCGGCTTCGGCTTTCGCTGGTTCGTCCCCGAGCTGTTAAAACACAAACGCGTCTGGCGCGACGTGCTGATCGCCTCGCTGGTCATCCAACTGCTGGCGTTGGGCACACCGTTGTTTACCCAAGTCGTCATCGATAAAGTCATCGTCCACCGCACCAAAGACACCCTCATCGTCATCGCCATCGGCCTGGCGGTCTTCATGCTGTTTTCGTCGCTGCTCAGTTGGGTGCGCCAATATTTGGTGCTGCACACCGGCAACCGCGTGGACGCGGTGCTGGGTGCGGCGGTCTTCGAGCACCTGTTTAAATTATCGCCGCGCTACTTCGAGCACCGGCCCACCGGCGTCGTCACCGCCCGCTTGCGCGGCGTGGAAAACATCCGCGAATTCATCGCCAGCGCCGCCGTCACCCTAATACTCGACCTGCCCTTCCTGGCGATCTTCATCGGCATCATGTTCTACTACAGCGTGCAGCTCACCCTGATCGCCCTCACCTTAATGGCGCTCATCGTCGTTCTCAGCCTATTCATGGCGCCGGTGTTCCGCGACCGGCTTAACGAGCAATTCCTGCTGGGCGCCCGCAACCAAGCGTTCGCCACCGAATACGTAGCGGGGCTGGAAACCGTCAAAAGCCTGCAACTCGAGCCTCAAATCAACACGCGCTACAGCGATTATCTCGCCGACTACCTGCGCTCCGGCTTTGGCGTGCGCCAAATCGCCAACACCTACAACGTCGTCTCCAACGGCCTGGAGCAAATGATGTCCTTGTTCATCCTCGTCTTCGGCGCCTACCAAGTAATGCGCGGCGACAACTTCACCATCGGCATGCTGGTCGCCTTTCAAATGTTCGCCGCCCGCGTTTCCCAGCCGATGCTGCGCCTGGTAGGCCTATGGCAGCAATTTCAGCAAGCCAACCTTTCGGTGCAGCGGCTGGGCGACATCATGGACGCGCCGCCGGAACCCTACACCATCCTCCCCACCCGCTCGCGCGGCGGCCAGGGGAAAATAGAAATCAACGCGCTAAGCTTCCGCTACGACGAAGAACATCCCTTTCTCTACCAAGACTTCAACCTCAACGTCGCCCCCGGCCAAGTCGTCGCCATCATGGGGCCGTCCGGTTCGGGCAAAAGCACCTTCGCCAAATTGCTGCAAGGCTTCTTCATCCCCTCCGGCGGCGCCATCAAAATCGACGGCAACGACATCCGCCACCTCTCCGCCAACGAACTGCGCCACCATTTCGGCGTGGTGCCGCAGGAAACCATCCTGTTTTCCGGCACCCTCTACGACAACCTGCTGATGGCCAACCCCCACTCCACCTTCGAACAAATCGCGCACGCCTGCCGCATGGCGGAAATTCACGATGTCATCGAGACAATGCCCCAAGGCTACCAAACCGAAATCGGCGAACGCGGCGCGGGGCTGTCCGGCGGCCAAAAACAACGCCTGGCCATTGCCCGCGCGCTGCTT
>DOVS01000034.1 GCA_003519965.1 Betaproteobacteria bacterium | reverse complement strand
TCCCCGCAGCCGCTTGATCCGTCCCGGCCAAACCTAGACTGGCGTAGGTAAAGCGTTGCAATAGCGGCTGTAGGCGATGCAGATGATTAACCGCGTTCCCCTGACGCAACACCACCATCTCCCACGGCAGCGCCGCCTTTTCGACCGCGACCGCGGCATGTTTCAACTCCGGCTGCTTCGAGCGGGAATCGAACGCCTCCAGCGTCAGCGCGTTCCCGCCGGCGCCCGCGCTAAAACAACTACCCCAGTGCATCGGCAAAAATAGCTGGCCCGCTTGGATATCGCGGGAAACGGCGGCCTTGACCTTGATTTCGCCGCGGCGGCTTTTCACGCTGACAATATCGCCGTCGGCGATGCCGCAACGCGCCATGTCTTCCGGATTCATCGCCAACGCCGCCGCTTCCGTATGATTAAAGAGCCGGGCGACCCGGCCGCTGCGGCTCATGCCATGCCATTGGTCCCGTATCCGCCCGGTCATTAAATGGAAGGGATAACGGCTATCCGGCTGCTCCGCCACCGGCCGCCATTCGGCGCAGAAAAAGTGCGCGCGGCCGCTGGCGGTGGGAAAACGGCCATCGGTGTAAAGCCGTTGCGCGCCGGCCGTCGCGCCCTCGGGGAAAGGCCATTGCTGCGGCCCTTGAGAATCGAGCACCGCGTAGCTCAGCCCCGTGATGTCCAGATCGCGCCCGCGCGTCGTTTCCCGATGCTCGTTGAATATCTCTTCGGCCTGTCGATAAGGAAACAATCGGGAGGCGTCGTTGTCATCCAACCGCTCGCCCAGCCGGTGGGCGAAATCCACGGCGATTTCCCAGTCCTGGCGCACCGCCTCCGGTGGCGGCAGCGCCGCGCGCACCCGGCTAATACGGCGTTCGGCGTTGGTCGCCGTCCCTTCCTTTTCCGGCCAAGTCGCGGCAGGCAGCAGCACATCGGCGTAAGCCGCGGTCTCGGTGGTGCAAAACGCTTCTTGCAGGACGACCCAATCCACCCGCTCCAGCGCCTGACGCACCAACGCCTGGTTCGGCAGCGACTGGGCGGGGTTGGTGCAGGCGATCCATAACGCCCTGATCTCGCCCCGGGCCGCCGCCTCGAACAATTCCACCGCGGTTTTGCCGGGCTTGGCGGCAATCGACGGCGTTCCCCACAGCTTCGCCACTTCGGCGCGGTCGGCGGCGTTGGCGGGATCGCGGTGCGCGGACAGCAAATTGGCCATGCCGCCGACTTCGCGTCCGCCCATGGCGTTGGACTGCCCGGTAAGAGAAAACGGCCCGGCGCCGGGCTTGCCGATCTGACCGGCGGCCAAGTGCAAATTAATCAGCGCGGCGTTATTGTCGGTACCGTGAATCGACTGGTTCAGCCCTTGGCAATAAAGAGACAACGCCGCGCCGGATTCGCCAAACCATCTCGCCGCCTGCACCACGGCGGCTTCGGGAACACCGCACATGCGCGCCACGGTCTTGGGGGTGTACTCATGAACGGCCGCCTTCAACTGCGCGAACCCTTCGGTATGGCCGGCGATGTACTCCATATCGCACAACGCTTCCCAAATCAGCACATGGAGCATGCCGTTAAACAACGCCACGTCCGTTCCCGGCTGAATCGCCAAGTGCAGATCGGCGGCGGCGGCGGTGTCGGTTTTGCGCGGATCGGCCACGATCAGCTTACACGCCGGATTGGCGGCGCGCGCCGCCTCGATCCGCTGGAATAGGATCGGATGGGCGTCGGCGGTATTGGAGCCTGCGATAAAAATGCATTGGGCATGGTGGATGTCATCGTAACAAGCGGGTGGCGCGTCCACGCCGAGAACCGTTTTGTAGCCCGCGACCGCCGAGGACATGCACAACCGCGAGTTGGAATCGAGGTTGTTGGTGCCAATCAAGCCTTTGGCCAGCTTATTGAAGACATAGTAATCCTCGGTCAACAGTTGGCCCGAGAGATAGAAGCCCACGCTGTCGGGACCATAGCGGCGGATGGCGGCGGCGAACCGATCCGCCGTGAGATCCAGTGCTTCGCTCCACGCCGCCCGCTGCCGCGCCTCGCCCCGGCGGCGGCGCAATTCAGGATAAAGCGCCCGCCCCTCCAGTCCGGCGGTCAAATGCAGGGACGCGCCCTTGGTGCATAAGCGCCCGAAGTTGGCGGGGTGCGATGGATCGCCGCGCACGTCGGTGACGCGCCCCCCGGCCGTGGTGACGAGTACGCCGCAGCCAACGCCGCAAAAACAGCATATGGACTTAAACGTCTCCATGGCCAGCCCCTTTGTTCATCGCCCTCATAGCTGCAAAAACACCACGCCCGCCTCCACCTTGACGGCAAAAGTCGCGACGGCGCCTTCATCGGGTGCAATCGCCTGGCCGTCGGCAAAACCGACGCGCCAGCCGTGCATCGGACACGTAACCTGCCGGCCGCAGACAATTCCCTGAGATAGCGGCCCGCCGTGATGGGGACATCGATCCGCCAGAGCGAACACTTCATCCCCGGCGGTGCGGAACAAGGCAATACGCCCACTCTCGCTTTCCACCACCCGCGCGCCCAAGACAGGGATCTCCTCCAAAGCGCAGACTTTCCGCCATTGACTCATTGTTCATTCTCCAAAAAATTAACCATTACAGAAACACCAAGCTGCCGGACGCATTCGCCGCCTTCACCCGTTGCATTTCGCCAGGGCGTCCAGCGGCGCCTTGCGGCAATGCACCGTCAGCGCCTGGAGATAGTCCAGCGGCTTGNNCAACGTCATCCCATCGAAAAATAAGTCCGGCCCCATGGCGATTGGCTGGGAGGCGTCGGTCAGGGTCCAAGGAGCCGAATGCACGCCTTCCGCCTTGCCGTCGATCGTCGGATAAGGCGCACCCAGCTCCTTCGCCGCTTCGCGATAAATATCGGTTCGATAGACCTCGGCTGCGGTGCGCTTAATATCGATAGGGCGTTCGATCTGCCCCCAGCGCAACATCTGGATGAGATACCAGACCGCCTGGGAGCGCCACGGAAAAGTCGCGGCATAGCGGTAAAACACGTTGAAGTCCGGCATCGGCGTCGGCGGCGCGTCCTTGGCGTACTTAAACGTGCCGGTCATGGACATTTTGACGACATCCAGCGGCGCGCCCACATAGGCCTTTTGCGCGATAATCCGCGCCACCTCCAGACGGTTCTCCGGCCGATCCGCCCACCGGTTCGCCTCGATAAGCGCCCGCACCGCCGCTTTATGCGTATGGGGATGCCGCTCCGCCCACACCCGGTTCACGCCGAATACTTTTTCCAGCTTGTTATTCCAGATTTCGTAATTGGTGATGACGACGCGGCCGATACCCATTTCCACCGCTTGTTCGTTCCACGGTTCGCCGACGCAGTAGCCGACAATATTGCCGGCCATCAGATTGGCGACCATCTGCGGCGGCGGAACCACGATCAACCGCACATCGTTGTCCGGGTCGATGCCGGCGGACGCCATCCAATAGCGGATTTCGTAATTGTGCGTGGAGACCGGAAACACCGTGGCGAAGGTCATGGCCGGCTTGCCCGCCGCCTTGTCGGCGTCGATGATTTTTTTCAACGCCCGGGCGCTGGCCGGTTGTTCCTGCATGGCCTCCGGGTCGACCTCCGCCATGCGCGCATGCAGCGCGTTGGAAACGGTAATGCCGTTTCCGTTGCAGTCCATGCTGAACGCGGTCAGCGTCGGCTTGGCGGTCGCGCCCACGCCCAGGGTCGCGGCCAGCGGCATGCCCGCCAGCATATGCGCGCCATCTAGCGCGCCGACCGCCACTTTATCGCGGATATTGGCCCACGAAGCCTCCCGAGAGATCGTCACGTCGAGGCCGTGCCGGTGAAAAAATCCCTTTTCCTTGGCGATAACGATAGGCGCGCAATCCGTCAACGGGATAATGCCGAATGCCAGGCGGCTTTTTTCCAAGCCTTCCGTCCCGCCCGCCCAGGCACTGTGCCGCACGCTCGGCGGTACGGCCGCCATTAACGCCGCGCCGCCCATCCCGCCCGCGCCCAGCCGCACCCAATCGCGCCGCCGCGAATTCTCCGGCGCCTCATCGATCTTGCCCCCATCCTTCATGCTCAACCTTATTCCCAACCGCACAAACAAAAACGGCGTCCCTCGACCAGCGGAAAAATCCGCTTGGTCGAGGGACGCCGTTGTCCCGGCGGCAAGCCGCCGTTGGCCCACCTATTCCAAAAATCCCTAGCCCGCCGTCGGGCAATGAAATGAGAAGAAGCGTAGACGCCATTGCCCGCGCTTCGGTTTATTGCCCTACCGTAGAGCAAAAGCCGTT
>DOVS01000039.1 GCA_003519965.1 Betaproteobacteria bacterium | reverse complement strand
GCCGCATCGTCGAGCAAGGGCCGAGCGAGGCGGTGCGGCGGCGTCCCAAGCATCCGTACACGCAAGCGCTGCTGGCGGCGGCGCCGCGTCTCGACCGGGCCGGGGAACGGCCGGTGCTGGCGCTTTCCGGCGATTCGCCTTCGCCGCTGCATCCGCCCGGCGGTTGCCATTTTCATCCCCGCTGCCCTCAGGCCATGGCGATTTGCCGTACGCGCTATCCGGATAGCGCGCGGATCGACGCGGGACATTCCGTATGCTGCCATCTGTACGTGGCGTAACGGACGGACGGCGGCTTAGCTGTCGCCGTCGGCGGCGTAGATGGTGACCTTGCGGCCGGGTCGCAGATGACGGGGAGAAACCTTGTTCCAGCGCCGAATATCATTGACCGCGACATTGAAGCGCTGCGCGATGCTGCTCAGCGTGTCTCCCTGGCGGATAGTGTAGCGGGTGCGCCGAACCGGGCGGCGCGCATTCCGGCGATGACGGGAAGACGCCCTAGCCAAGGTCGGGCGCGGAGCGCCGGCGGCCGGGCCGAAGGTCGCCAGCCGCTGCCCCGGCTTCAGACGGCTGGAACGGAGATGGTTCCAGGCCATCAACGCGTTAACGGTCGTTCCATAATGGCGGGCAATGGCGTAGAGCGAGTCGCCCGGCCGCACGGTATGCGTCCGGTAGGAGAAAATCGGCGAACGGTAGCGGGTGTGGCGGGCGTGGCGCAACGGCACTAGCAGCATGCGCCCGCTGGCGTGCCGGCGGCGGCGGCTAATGTGGTTCGCCGTCTTCAACCGCGCCAGGGAGAGATGAAACTTCTCTGCGATCCGGTACAGCTTCTCGCCTCGCCATGGCCGGTAAGCGCGCCAGGAGGTCAACGGCTTGGAATAACTTTGCAGATTTTCGGCGAAGACCTTGGCTTTGCCGACCGGCAGCAACAACGGCGTCGGTTTGCTGGAGTGAATCACCGGCCCCTTATAGCCGGGGTTGAGAGAGCGAAGCTCTTTAACGGGCACTTCCGCCAGACGTGCGGCCAGTCTCACGTCGATATGGTGTCTGGCGACGACTTCGGTAAAATACGGGCGGTCTGGGATAGCGGCCAACTTGATGCCGAAGCGGGCGGGGTTCAGCACAATATTACGCACGGCAATTAAGCGCGGGACATAATTGCGCGTTTCCGCCGGCAGCTTCAGACTCAGAAAATCCGTCGGCAGGCCTTTCGCCTGATTGCGGGCGATCGCCCGGCTCACCGCGCCCTCGCCCCAATTGTAAGCGGCTAGAGCCAATGCCCAGTTGCCGAACATGCCGTGCAGTTTTTGCAGGTAATCCAAGGCGGCGTCCGTGGCGGCGACAATATCGCGCCGGCCGTCATACCAGCCGGTTTGCCGCAAGCCGAAGGTTCGGCCGGTGGCGGGAGTGAATTGCCATAATCCGGCCGCGTGGCTATGCGAATAAGCGGTGGGGTTATAGGCGCTTTCCACCATCGGCAGCAGCGCGATTTCGGTGGGCATGCCGCGTTTTTCCACCTCGTTGACGATGTAATACAGATAGCGCTGGCTGCGCTCCACCATTCGCGCCATGTATTCGGGACGGTCGGCGTACCATGCCTCGTTCTTCCTTACCAACGGGCTGTTCATTGCGGGGAGCGCGAAACCCTCGCGGATTCTGCTCCACACGTTGCCCGTCATGCGGATCGGCGCATGCTGGAAAGGTGCGTTGCCGGCTAGCGGGGTTAGAAAATTAGCGCGGCAGGAGGAGACGTCGAGAACGTGTTTCTTGTTGAAAACGACATTGTCCGAGTTTTCCCGGGGCGGCGCGGGGCGCGCCGCCGGAGTCGATGGCGAGTGGATGGCGGCGAGGTCGTCGAGGATGGTGTTCGCTCCCGCCACGGCGGGAAAGAGGGCAATAATACCTACAATGAAGATCGATCCGAACCGCATTCCCCGCCGCTTTTATTCTGTTGAGATTGGCCCGTTAAACCGAACAACTTGGCCCGCTAAAATCCCGGCAATTCTACCTAATTCGCAGCGGCGGCGTCAATAATATGTCATAAACCGCGGTCGATCTCGTCCTTCCATCGGCGTGTTTCGGCGAACGTCGCGACCTCGTCGGTCAGGGGGCGGCCGGCGTGGCGGGAGGCGGCGGCGATTACCGCCGCCTCCCGAAACCGTAAGAACGGATTGGTGCGCCGCTCCATACCCAGCGTCGTCGGGACGGTGGGCTGCCGCGCTTGCCGCTGCGCCTGCGCTTCTTGCGTTCGCGCCGCTAACGCGAGGTTGCCGGGTTCGACCCGGTTGGCGAAGCGGAGATTCTCCAAGGTGTATTCGTGCGCGCAATAAATACGTGTGTCGTCCGGCAGACGCAGAATGCGGTGCAGCGACGTCACCATTTGCGCGGGCGTTCCCTCGAATAGTCGGCCGCAGCCGCAACTGAACAAGGTGTCGCCACAGAACAGAGAATTTGCGCCATAATAACCCACATGGTCGCGGGTGTGGCCGGGGAGCGCCAGCGTGTCCAGCGATAGAGGCAATTCGGGAAAATCGATGCGTTCTCCGCCGGTAAGCGGGTGGCTGATTTCAGGGAGCGACGGCCGCGGCGGACCATAGACCGGCATGGGAAAGCGCGCCAGCAAGTCGGCGACGCCGCCGGTATGGTCGCCATGGTGGTGGGTCGCCAGCACGGCGACCGGCGTCAGGGACTGCGCCCGCAGGTAGCCGAGCACCGGCGCGGCGTCGCCGGGATCGACAATGACGGCGTGGCGGTCATGATGGATAATCCAGATATAATTATCGTCGAAGGCGGGCAAGGGAACGATATGCAGCATGCCCCTAATGGTTTCAACTAAGCGGTGTCCATGTCAATAGCCAGTCTCTCCCAATGGGTTGAAACGCCGCTCGGCCGCTATCTGCTGGATAAGGAGCAGGCGCTTTACGATGGTCTGGTCGCCGATGTGTTCGGTTTTAACGCGGTGCAGTTGGGGCTGCCGGCGGTGGATTTGCTGCGCGCCAACCGCATCCCGTTCCACGCATGTCTCGACCGGCAAGGGCCGGCGCAGGCGCTGGCCGATTTTTCTCGGTTGCCCGTTGTGGGCCAGAGCCTCGACCTGTTGTTATTGCCCCATATCCTGGAGTTCAGCGCGAATCCGCATCAAGTATTGCGAGAGGCGGAGCGCGTGTTGATGCCCGAGGGCCAGGTGGTGATTAGCGGTTTTAATCCGTGGAGTTTATGGGGCGCGTGCCGCTGGCTGCCGGCGCGGTGGCGCACCTATCTCGGCTGGGTGAATTTTATCGCCTTGGCCCGGCTGAAGGACTGGCTGGCGCTGCTGGGTTTCGAGGTGGTCGCGGGACGGTTGTGCTGTTACGCGCCGCCGCTGTCCGAGGAAAAATGGCGGCGGCGTTTCGATTTCATGGAGCAAGCGGGCGACCGCTGGTGGTCGCTCGGCGGCGGCGTGTATATTCTGCAAGCGCGCAAGCGGGTGCCCGGCATGCGCCTGATTACCCCCCACTGGCAGGAAGCCAGGCGCGCCAAGGCGGCGCTGGCGTCGGCGGCGCAAAAAGCGATCAACGAGGAATAATTAAGGACGGATAGAATGGACGGCGATAAGGAATGCCGGCGGGTGGATATTTTTACCGACGGCGCTTGCAAGGGGAATCCCGGTATTGGCGGCTGGGGCGCGATTCTGCGTTACGGCGGGCGCGAAAAGGAATTGTTCGGCGGCGAAGCCGCCACCACCAACAACCGGATGGAGCT
>DOVS01000208.1 GCA_003519965.1 Betaproteobacteria bacterium | reverse complement strand
AACAAGCCGTAGAGCAGCAGATTAAGCGTGACGATATTAAGCAGCGGTACGAACAGTAGCGGCAGCGTTAGTAAAAACAGCAAGCCATAGAGTAGGAAGAGCGCCGTCATTCTGCCCATTGCGTGGAATATATTGCCGAATCCATGATAGCTGAGTTGGGGATAATGGCGGGCGTGAACGATGGCGACAATGCCGGGGGTGAGAAAGCTGGTAATTAACAACGCCACGAGCACCAAGGCGTAAAAGCCGACGATCACGCCAACCACCGACAGCAGCAGGAACAACACCTTCACTACAATGAATACCAGGATGGGGCCAACCAACGGAACACCCGCGAGCGCTATATCCGCTTGCTGGCTAAGCGACTGGATGGAATAATCGGCGCCGCCGGCGTGGAAAGTCGTTGTCCACAGCAATCCAGCGAACCACGCTCCGGCGGTGACGATGATGGCCAGGCCCGCGGCGAGAGGCAATAGCACCCGCAGTAAAACGGGCGGGGAAAAGAAATCGGAAAGACTGGTTTTCAGCAAGGGGGGAAACGATTGCATGGTGCGCCGATAGTGAAAGACTCCCTCCAGTATAGCGGAGATGGCGTTGAACGAGAGTGCGCCACCTGCCCGCGATAGGGTTCGCCGTGGCCGATTTTCCCTTCTGGCCGATTGTTTTCCCGGAGATTTCCGTGAGGAAACGCGCTGGAAGCAATGACAGTTTAGTCTAGGATAGGAAGATATGGCGGGAAGCGCCGTACCCTACCGCCTCTCGTTGCTGCACGTCTGCCGGGGGAGTGGGGTGCAAGGGCGGCGACCAGGGCGGCCGTGGACCGTTCTGGTCGGGAAATATTGCGAGATGACCAATTAAGTTAGCGCTTTAAGCTGGATTTAATCTGAGCTTGCAACACTAACTTACTGATGTTATTGTTAGTTGTAATAGATTTCATTAGAGGGAAACCATGCAGCAGTGGCACATGCTTAAACGGTTTTATGCTTTTATCATTTTCATGCTGTTGCCGTTATCCACCTACGCTGTCGGTATGGGCCGAATCACGGTGCAGTCGGCGTTAGGCGCCCCTTTTCGTGCGGAGATTCCGCTGAAGGATCTGGCGGGTGTCGACGCGTCCACGCTTTCCGCAAAAATGGCTGGGGCGGATGCGTTCAAGCAGGCGGGTATTCCCTATGCGACGACGCTCTATGCGATTCGCTTCAAGGTCGATACGCATCCAGGCGCTACGCCGCGGATTGTCTTGACCTCTACCCAGCCGGTTAGCGACCCTTTCTTGAATTTGCTCGTCGAATTGCAATGGCCGTCGGGTCAGTTGCTTCGCGAATACACCGTATTGCTCGACCCGCCGGGGTATGGCGGCAAGCGCGAAGCGATCGCGCCAGTGGCTTTGCCGTCGGCTCCAACGCCTGCCGCCGGGCCGGTGCGGGCGGCGGCGCCGGCAATGCAGCCTGCGGCCATGGCGCCCAGCCGCTATGGTCCGGTGAAACAAGGCGATACGTTGTTTTCCATCGCTAAGCAGCTGAAACCCGCCGGCGTCACCGTAGAACAGATGCTGGCGGCGCTTTACCAGCGGAATCCAGGCGCCTTCGCGGGACATAACATGAATCGGTTGATGGCGGGAAAAGTGCTGACCGTTCCTCGCGCGAACGAGGCGGCGGCTGTCGGCCGCCAAGGCGCGGCGCGGGAAATCAGGCGCCAAGCGGCGAATTGGCGCGCTTATCGTAAACGGCTGGCGGCAGCGGCGTCCGCCGTAGCGGAGCGCAAGGCGGCGAAGCAAACCGCGGCCGGAAAAATCACGCCGGTCGTCAAGAGTGGAGCGGAAGGGCAAGAAGCCGCCAGCGACGTGCTTAAGTTGTCTCGCGGCAGCGCTGCGGGACAAACCGGTGCGGTGGGCGCGGGAGGTAAACAAGCGTTGCAGCAGCAAATTCAGTCGCTGCAAGAGGACGCCATTGCGAAAGAGAAAACGATTCAGGATGCAAACGCCCGGATCGCCGCGCTGGAAAAAACGATTAAGGACATGCGCCGTCTGTTGACGTTGAAAGGGGAGGCGCTGCCGGCGCAAGCCACGGAAAAGGCGGCGCCGAAACCGGCGGCCAAGCCGCGGGCGGCGCCTTCTCTAGTTGAGCGGATTATGGAGAATCCCGTTTATCTTGGCGGCAGCGTGGCGGGTGCGGTATTGGTGCTGGCGTTGGCGCTGTGGGGTGTTGGCAAGGCGCGCCGCAAACGCATGGAAAAATTCATGCGCGGCGCCGGGACGGAGAGCGATTTGTCCACTAGCGCGGTTATCGGCAAAGCATCCGGCGGATCGGTCAACACGGATACTTCCTTTCTAACCGATTTCAGCCAGGCCGGTCTGGGCACCATCGACACGAACGAGGTAGACCCTATTGCCGAGGCCGAAGTGTATATTGCCTACGGCCGTGACGGCCAGGCGGAGGACATTCTGAAAGAAGCCATGGGGAAAGATCCTCATCGCTATGAAATTCACCTTAAACTTTTGGAAATTTACGCCGCCAGGAAAGAGGCGGAGACGTTTGAGGCGCTAGCCAGGGAATTGTATACCGCGCTCGATGGCCAGCAAAGTCCGTTATGGGATAAGGCGGCGCAAATGGGACACGCGCTTGACCCGGAAAATCCGCTATATCGGCGGGAGACGACGGAAGAGGACTTATCCAAGACGTTGATTATTTCTCCCGAAGCGGCGGCCGAAGCACGAGCGGCGTCAGCGCCCCTCGATGTCGATCTTGGCGAGGCGGTGCAAGAAGAGGATGTGATCGAAGTGGGCGCGGCGTCCGGCGAGTCGGCGGGGCTGGATTTCGTGGTGGACGAAGCGGCGGAGAAGGGGCCGGCGGACGAGATGGCGGCGGAAGCCGAGTCCGCCCTCGATATCGATTTGGGCGAGACGGTTGTTCCTTCTCCCGAGGAAGCGCCGTCGCTTGCTGTGGATGAGTCGCACGATTTGACCGGCATGGACGATATCATGGAAATGGCGGACCTGGCGGAAGCGCCGGAAGGGGAAGCCGCGGATCTGAGCGCGCCGCTGGAAATCGATTTAGGAGAGGCGCCGGCTGCGGTTGGGGCGACGGAGGAAGAACAAGAAAACGCCCTCGTCGAAGCGGAAGAAAGTCTTGACGCTACCGCGCTAGAGGAAATTTCGCCTATTGAAGAAGCGGCGCCGGACATTGAGGTTGCCGGATTGCCAGAGGAAGCGCTGGCCGAGGTTTCCACCGAAGCGGAAGAAAGCGTCGAAACGGCTACGGTAGAGGAAACTCCGCTTACTGAAGAAGCGGCGCCGGACAGTGAGGCTGCCGGGTTGCAGGAGGAAGCGCCGGCCGAGGTTTCTACCGAAAGTGAAGAAAACGCCGAAGCGGCCGTGTTAGAGGAAATTCCATCTGTCGAAGAAGCGGTGACGGATAGCGAGGCCGCCGGGCTACAGGAGGAAACGCCCGCTGAGGTTTCCACTGAAGACGAAGAGGGTGTCGAAGCGGCGGCGCCAGAGGACATTCCCTCCGTTGAAGAAGTAGTGGCGGACAGCGAAGCCGACGGGCTGCAAGAGGAAGCACTGGCCGAAGCGTCTACCGACGGTGAAGAAAGCGCTGAAGCAGCCGCGCTAGAGGAAACTCCGCCTGCTGAAGAAGCAGCGCCGGACATTGAGGCTGCCGAGCTGCCAGAGGAAGCGCCGGCCGAGGTTTCCACTGAAGACGAAGAAAGCGCCGAAACGGCCGCATCGGAGGAAACGCCGTCCGTTGAGGAGCTTGCGCCGGGAGCCGCAGTCGTCGAAATGGATGAGGTGGCCGAGGCGCCGGTGTTGGACGAAGCGGTCACACCATCCCCGTCGTCCGATGAGGTGGTGGAGGATATCGAAATTACCCCCCTTCCCGGCGGCGAGGAAGAAGACGCGGGCCAAGGCGAGGCGCAAACGCCGCCGCTGGATTTGGATTTTAACCTGGACGAGCCGGAGGAGGCCGCGCCTGAGCCGCAGTCGCCGCCGCTGGACTTGGCGGGGATCGACCTGGACTTGGAAGCACCGCCAGCGGCGTCCGAGACGGTAGCGGAAGAAACAGCGGAAAGCGACGCTCCCCACTGGCAGGAATCGGCGACCAAGCTCGATTTGGCGCGCGCCTATATGGAAATGGGCGATAGCGAAGGCGCGCGGGAAATTCTCGACGAGGTGGCGGCGGAAGGCAACGTTAAACAGCGCCAGGACGCCAAGGATTTGCTGGCCAAGCTGTCGTGAGTTGTCGTGACTTGCCGGCGGCGTGCGACCGTCGATGAGTCTGCATCCCGCCACGAAAATTTTATTGTGGTTGAGTCTGGTGCTGGCAATTCCCCAATTTCGGCCAGACGCGCTGCTTGTGCTGACGGGCGCCTTGCTGCCGGCGCTTCAAACGACGCCTCGCTTTATTAAACTGCTGAGAAGAACGCGCTGGTTATTGCTGTCGCTATTTCTCGTGTACGCACTGACTACGCCGGGTCACGCTGTTTTGCCGGCGTTCGCTTCTCTTAGCCCTACCCGTGAAGGCCTGGTTTCCGGGGGGTTGCAATTATGGCGCTTGGTCTTGATTCTCGCTTCCTTGGCGCTGTTATTCGCCGCTTGTTCCCGGAATTGTCTGCTGACGGGTCTGCTCGTTTTGCTGAGGCCGCTGCAATGGCTCGGTTTTCCCGCTAATCGTTTCGCTGCGCGCATTTGGTTGACGCTCGGTTACGCGGAAAGCGCGCCGCAATTGCGGTTTGCCGAATGGCGGCGAATGTGGGGCCGCGATGCGCTGTCGCCATGGAACGAGGGGCCGGCGGTGATTTCGCTGGATATTCCTCATCTTGCCTGGCGCGACGCCGCGATGCTTGCTATTGTGGCGGCGTTGTTGACGGGAATGATGTGGTTGTGAGGATTGTTCTGGGTTTGGAGTACGACGGCAGCCATTTTTGCGGCTGGCAAAGCCAGTCTACGGGTTGTGGGGTGCAGGACGCCTTGGAGCGGGCGCTAGGGGAGATCGCGGCCGCGCCGGTACGGGTCGTCACGGCGGGCCGTACCGACGCCGGCGTTCACGCCATCGCCCAAGTGGTGCATTTCGATGCGCCCGTGGCGCGCCCGGATTCCGCTTGGGTGCGTGGGGTCAATGCGCTGTTGCCGCCGGGTGTGGCGGTGCTATGGGCGAAACCGGCGGCGGCCGATTTTCACGCCCGCTTTAGCGCACTGAGACGCAGCTACCGTTATCTACTGCTTAACCACGCGGTGCGTCCGGCGCTGCTTCATGGCAAGGTGGGTTGGTTCCATCAACCGCTGGCGGTGGAGCGAATGCGCGAAGCCGCCGCGCTGTTGTTGGGCAAGCACGATTTCAGCGCGTTCCGTGCAGCCGAATGTCAAGCGAAGTCGCCGGTGCGCGACTTGCGTCGATTAGAGATTGCGCGCCACGGCGATCTGATCGTTTTTGACCTGACCGCCAATGCATTTCTTCATCATATGGTGCGCAATCTCGTGGGTTGCTTGATTTATGTCGGCAAGGGAAAATACGCACCTGACTGGATCCAAACATTGCTGGAAGGGCGCGACCGGACGCGGGCGGCGCCGACCTTTGCCGGCGACGGCCTTTATCTGTCCGCGGTCCATTACGATTCGTGCTGGGGCTTGCCTTCCGGCGGACGTTCCTTTCCCCGCTGGTTGGACAATGAAGGATGAATACCCGCGTTAAAATTTGCGGCATTACGCGTGTCGAGGATATGGCGGTCTGCGCGCGCGTCGGCGCGGACGCTATCGGTCTGATTTTTTATCCCCCGAGCCCGCGTTGCGTGGATGTCGGCCGCGCGCAGGAGATCGTTCGCCGCCTACCCCCATTCGTGACGCGCGTGGGCTTGTTCGTTAATCCCGCAGTGGAGACGGTGGAAGCGGCGCAGGCGGCGCTCCACCTCGATTTATTGCAGTTTCACGGCGACGAGCCGGCGGAGTTCTGCGCCCGTTTCGGCATTCCTTATCTCAAGGCGGTGCGGGTTCAACCGGGGTTGGATTTGGTACAATACGCTGCGCGTTATCGCCACGCGCAGGGGTTGCTGCTCGACGCTTTCGTCGCGGGCGCGCCTGGCGGCACTGGCCGGACTTTCGACTGGGCGCTGATTCCGCCGGACTTGCCCTTGCCGGTGGTGCTGTCCGGCGGGTTGACGCCGGATAACGTCGGCGAGGCGATCGAGACGGTAAAGCCGTGGGCGGTGGATGTGAGCAGCGGTGTCGAGGCGGCCAAGGGAATCAAGGATGCGGCGAAGATCGCCGCATTCATGCAAGGAGTGCGTAATGCAAGGGTATGATTTGCCGGATGAGTGGGGCCATTTCGGCCCCTACGGCGGAGTTTTCGTCGCCGAGACGCTAATGAGCGCGTTGGCGGCGCTGTCGGAGGCCTACGCGCGTTATCGCAACGACCCGGTGTTTCAGGCGGAATTCGCCCACGAACTCAAGCATTATGTCGGACGCCCCAGCCCGATTTATCATGCTAAACGCTGGTCGCAACATCTTGACGGCGCGCAGATCTACCTTAAGCGGGAAGACCTAAACCATACCGGCGCCCACAAGGTCAATAACACGATCGGCCAGGCGTTGCTTGCCAAGCGCATGGGGAAGCAGCGAGTCATTGCCGAGACCGGCGCCGGCCAGCATGGCGTGGC
>DOVS01000234.1 GCA_003519965.1 Betaproteobacteria bacterium | reverse complement strand
ATGCAGGTGTTCTGATTGGATCGCTGAAACTTGCGAAGATTATAGATGTCAACGCCCGGTTTGGTCGGATCATTTTCTTCGGTCGCACGAATAACAATCCGCTGGGCGTCGACCTGTTCCACAACGCCCGGACGGCGCGCAGCCAAGGCAGCGCCAGAATCGCGCGCAACAATTGCTTCCATGCCGGTGCCGACAAACGGCGCCTCAGCCTGAAGAAGAGGCACAGCCTGCCGTTGCATGTTCGAGCCCATCAACGCGCGGTTGGCGTCGTCATGCTCCAAAAACGGAATCAACGATGCGGCGACCGACACGATCTGCGACGGCGCCACGTCCATGTACTGCACTTGGTCGGGAACCGACATCTCGAATTCATTATGCCGGCGGCAAGACACCAAGTCGCTTTTGAAGCGTCCTTTCTCGTCCAATTCGGCGTTCGCCTGGGCAATGACATAGCGCCCTTCCTCGATGGCCGACAGATATTCGATTTCGTCAGTCACCTTTCCGTCCGCCACCTTGCGGTAGGGCGTTTCCAGGAAGCCGTATTGATTAGTGCGCGCATAGAGCGCCAACGAGTTGATTAGCCCGATATTCGGGCCTTCCGGCGTCTCAATCGGACAGACTCGGCCATAGTGAGTGGTATGCACGTCGCGCACCTCGAAGCCCGCGCGTTCCCGCGTCAACCCGCCGGGCCCTAACGCCGACACCCGGCGCTTGTGGGTAATCTCGGACAGCGGGTTGGTTTGATCCATGAATTGCGACAATTGACTGGAGCCGAAAAATTCCTTGATCGCGCCGGACACCGGCTTAGCGTTAATCATGTCATGGGGCATCAGGTTCTCTGATTCCGCCTGCGACAAACGCTCCTTGACCGCCCGCTCAACCCGAACCAGGCCGGAACGGAATTGATTTTCCGCCAACTCGCCCACCGACCGCACGCGGCGATTGCCTAGATGATCGATGTCGTCGATTTCCCCGCGGCCATTACGCAACTCCACCAGAATTTTGATAACCGCGATAATGTCATCGTTAGATAACGTACCCGTGCCGCTCGCCTCGTCGCACCCGATGCGGCGGTTGAATTTCATGCGTCCAACCGCCGACAAATCGTAACGATCCTCACTGAAGAACAGACCGTTAAACAACGCCAGCACCGCCTCTTCGGTGGGCGGCTCGCCGGGACGCATCATCCGATAAATCGCCACTTGCGCGGCGTACTGGTCCGCCGTCTCATCGATGCGCAACGTTTGAGAGATATAGGCGCCCTGATCCAGATCGTTCGTATAAATGGTGTGAATCTTAAGCGCCTTGACGGTCCGCATTTTATCCATCAACGATTCGGTAATCTCGTCGTTCACCTGGCCAAGTACTTCGCCGGTCTCCTTGTCCACCACGGCGTGCGCCAATACCCGTCCGAGCAAGAATTCATCCGGCACGGCAATCTTGGTCAGGCCCGCTTTTTCCATCTCGCGAATGTGCCTAACGGTGATGCGCTTATCGGTCGGCACGATGACGTTGCCTTCCTTGTCCGCAATATCGAAACGCACGATTTCACCGCGCAAGCGCTCGGGAACCATCTCGTATTGAACGCCTTTCTTGGCGATATGGAAGGTATCGGTGGAGAAGAAAGTAGCCAATATCTGCTCGGGCATATAACCCAGCGCTTTGAGCAGCACCGACACGGGCATCTTGCGGCGGCGGTCGATACGGAAATAGAGGTAATCCTTGGGATCGAACTCGAAATCCAGCCACGAACCGCGATAGGGGATAATCCGAGCGGAAAACAGCAGCTTGCCGGAGGAATGGGTCTTACCGCGGTCGTGCTCGAAAAATACGCCGGGGGAACGGTGAAGCTGAGAGACAATCACGCGCTCGGTGCCATTAATAACGAACGAGCCGGTATCGGTCATCAGCGGGATTTCTCCCATGTACACTTCCTGCTCTTTCACCTCCTTCACCGTCGGCTTGGACGCTTCCTTGTCCATGATCGTTAAGCGCACCTTGGCGCGTAACGGCGCGGCGAACGTCAGGCCGCGCTGCTGGCATTCCTTGACGTTGAACGGCGGCTCGCCCAACTGATAACCGACGAAATCCAATCGCGCGTTGCCGGAATGGCTGGCAATGGGGAAAACCGAATGAAACGCGGCCTGCAGCCCTTCATTTTTACGTTGCCCTGGCGGGACGTTTTCCTGTAAAAAGGAAGCAAAGGACTCGATCTGAGTCGCCAACATATAGGGGACGGGCAAAACGCTCTCGCGTTTGGCAAAGCTTTTACGGATACGTTTTCTCTCGGTGAAAGAATAACTCATAACATCTCCATGGAGTTGGCCGGGCGGCAGAGCGCAAAAGACAGAAAACGGAAGAGACCGCCGCCGCCCCTGTCCCGGTTCGCTGCGATCAAACCGAGGGGCAAGGCCGCACGCTTGACTTCAGATTTCTGTCTTATACCTTCTGACATAAAGCCGATGGCCAGCGAACTTGCGCCGGCCATCGAACCCTATGGCAATTACTTGATTTCGCAAGTACCACCGGCTTCGGTTACCTGCTTCTGAATCGCCTCGGCGTCGGCCTTGGAAACGGCTTCCTTAATCGCCTTAGGCGCGCCGTCCACCAACTCCTTGGCTTCCTTCAGACCCAAGCCGGTGATCGTGCGGACCACCTTAATAACGTTCACTTTGTTGTCGCCAACCGCGGTCAGAACGACATCGAACTCGGTCTTCTCCTCGGCGGCCTCACCGCCGCCGGCAGCGGCGGGAGCAGCCACTGCAACCGCAGCGGCGGCGGAGACGCCGAATTTTTCTTCCATGTCCTTGATCAGCTCGGACAATTCGAGCACGGTCATATTCGCAATTGCATCTAGCATTTCAGCTTTGGCTACAGCCATCGTTCTCTCCTAATTAAATAACTTGATAAAGCAACCGGACGCTACGGCGAACCAAGCCGGATCGCCGTATGTTCCCAGTCGCATTACGCGGCTTGCTTCTGGTCGCGAACCGCCGCCAGGGTGCGCACGAATCCGCTGGGGATTTCGTTGAGGGTGCGCGCAAACTGCGCAACCGGCGCTTGCATAGCGCCCAGCAGCTGGGCTAACAACTCCTCGCGGCTCGGCAAGGACGCCAATTGACCAACCCCTTCGGCGGTCAACACGGCGTCCGCCATCGCGCCCGCCTTGACAACCAGCTTGTCGTTGCTTTTGGCAAAGTCGTGAAGCACTTTTGCCGCCGATACGGGATCATTGGAAATCCCGTACAGCAACGGCCCGACTAACTGATCCGCCAAACCGGCAAACGGAGTATCCGCGACAATGCGGCGCGCCAGCGTGTTTTTAAGAACACGCAAGTAAACGCCGGAATTGCGCGCCTTAGCACGCAATTCAGTGACGGAGCCCACGGGCAGGCCACGGTACTCCGCAATCACAATCGACTGAGCCGCCGCGACTTGCTTGCCGACTTCGGCAACCAGCGCCTTCTTTTCTTCAAGATTAAGACTCAAGGCCTTTCCTCCTTACGTTTACCCGGCCCACCTCCCCGACGACAAAACACCCACTCGTCAAGGCGATGAACCGATCTACGGCGACCGTTGAATCAGGAGAGAACTAGTTTTGGCTTATCGTTCCTCGCCGAAAATCACGCGGCAAAAAACACTGGAAAACGGCGACCCCACGCCAGAACCGCGACGGGAGCAACCTTTACAGCAACCGTTTAAACTAATATCCTTCTTCTGGGCACACCATCTGCGTAGGCGTTCCGGCAACGAACACCGGATTAATTAAACCGGTCCCAACGAGCCTCTATAACTATCCAGATTCCCGCCATCGACCCGGTGCCTACGGTCTTTGACAACCTGCCGGAAAATTCCGGCAGCCCAAAGTACTGACACACTGAACCAATCCATCGCGGCGCACCGCGGCCCATTGCTTAGGCAAGCGTGGATTGATCCACCCGCACCCCCACGCCCATGGTGCTGGAAATGGAGAGCTTCCTTAAATAAACACCCTTAGCGGCCGCGGGCTTCGCCTTATTCACCGCCTCGACCACCGCCTTTAGGTTATCCGTCAACGCCGTAATGTCGAACGACGCGCGGCCGATGGAGCCATGGACGATGCCGCCTTTATCAATACGAAACTGCATCTGCCCCGCCTTGGCGTTCTTCACGGCGGTCGCCACGTCAGGCGTCACCGTCCCCACCTTAGGGTTTGGCATCAAACCACGAGGGCCTAGTATCTGGCCTAATTGGCCGACAACCCGCATGGCGTCCGGGGCCGCGATCACGATGTCGAAATCCAGCCGGCCGCCTTTAATTTCAGCGGCAAGCTCCTCAAAGCCGACGATATCCGCGCCGGCCTCCTGTGCGGCGTTAGCCGCATCCCCTTGCGCGAAAACCGCGACACGCACCGATTTGCCGGCGCCGCGCGGCAACACCACCGACCCGCGAACCATTTGGTCGGATTTGCGCGGATCGACCCCTAGGCCGATGGAAATATCCACCGACTCGTCGAATTTAGCGGTAGCAGCCGCCTTCACCAGCGATAACGCCTCACTCACTGGATACAGTTTGGCGCTGTCGATGGCGGCGTTAATCGCCTTAACCCGTTTGGAAACTCGTGCCATTACAGACCCTCCACTTCAATCCCCATGCTGCGCGCGCTGCCTGCGACGGTGCGCACCGCGGCCTCCATATCGGCAGCCGTCAGATCGGGCATCTTCGTCTTGGCGATTTCCTCGGCCTGCGCTCGAGTCAGCTTACCGATTTTGTCAGTATGCGGACGCGCGCTACCCTTACTAACGCCAACCGCCTTCTTAATCAAGATCGAGGCGGGCGGCGTCTTCATCACGAAGGTAAAACTCTTGTCGGCGTAGGCGGTAATCACCACCGGAATCGGCAAACCGGGCTCCAGACTTTGCGTCGCCGCGTTAAATGCTTTGCAGAACTCCATAATATTCAAACCGCGCTGACCCAAGGCCGGGCCAACGGGTGGGCTGGGATTCGCTTTCCCGGCGGGAATTTGCAGCTTAATATAGCCGACAATTTTCTTCGCCATTAGTCACACTCCTTTTTTATCGGGTGCCAACGCCCTCACGCCGCTGAGTCAGCGGCGGATAGGCTCCCCGGTTTCTCTTTGCACGCCTAAAACGCGCACGCACATACAGCTAGGCCTTCTCGACCTGCCCAAAATCCAATTCGACCGGCGTCGACCGGCCGAAAATCAGCACCGACACTCGCAGCTTGTTCTTGTCGTAATTTACATCTTCCACGGTGCCGTTAAAATCCGTAAATGGGCCATCGGTCACCCGCACCATTTCGCCCACTTCGAAAGAAACTTTGTGGCGCGGTTTTTCCACGCCTTCCTGCACTTGATGCAGGATATTTTCCACTTCCTTATCGCTGATCGGCGTCGGCTTCATTGCCGTACCGCCGACAAATCCAGTTACTTTGGCGGTATTCTTGACAAGGTGCCAGCTCTCATCGGTCATCTCCATTTGCACCAGCACATAACCGGGGAAAAACTTACGCTCGCTGATGCTTTTCTGACCGCTCTTAATTTCAACGACCTCTTCCACCGGCACCAGGATTTCACCAAACAAGCCCTGCATTTCCGCCCGGTCGATCCGCTCCAGCAACGTGCGCCTTACGCTTTTCTCAAACCCTGAATAGGCATGCACCACGTACCAACGCTTTGCCATTACCCCCCCCAGCCCATCAGATGCTTCACCGCCCATCCCAGCATCGCGTCAACCAGCCACATAAAGACCGCCATCAGAATAACCAAGAGGATCACGATCCCCGTTGTCTGCACCGTCTCCTTGCGCGTTGGCCAGACCACTTTCTTCGTCTCGGCGACCGCCTCCCGGCCAAAACCGATAAAATGCTGGCCCGGCCCGGTAAAACTCGTCACCGCGAATGCCAGAATAAAACCCGCCATCACCATGATGACCCGCAATGCTAGCGCCTGATCTGCAAAAAAATAAAAGCCGGCCACTCCGGCAACCGCCAGCAGCAAGGCCAGACCCAACTTCACCTTATCTATCGTGGAAATCATCAAATCACCGGAGCAAGGCGCCTAAAACTTACTTGCTCTTAGCTCGCCCTATATTTAGCCTGCTTACTAATTCCAGCCTTCTCTGCCGCAGTTCCCCGAAGGCTCCGCTGCATTCACGCGGGCGTCCGGGGCGAATCTGGCAGGCCAGGAGGGCATCGAACCCCCAACCTTCGGTTTTGGAGACCGACGCTCTGCCAATTGAGCTACTGGCCTATATCAAAAAGAGAGGAATTTAAAGAGGGAAGAAAATCGCATCTTCCCCGCCAGAGCGCGTTATTCGATAACTTTCGCCACCACACCGGCGCCGACGGTGCGGCCGCCTTCGCGGATNNGCAATCAGCGATACGCTCACCGTGACGTTGTCTCCCGGCATGACCATTTCCGTTCCCGCCGGCAGTTCGATCGATCCCGTCACGTCCGTGGTGCGAAAGTAGAATTGCGGACGGTAGCCGTTGAAAAACGGGGTGTGACGACCGCCCTCGTCTTTCGATAGTACGTAGATTTCCGCGCTGAATTTGGTGTGCGGCGTGATGCTCCCCGGTTTCGCCAGCACTTGACCGCGCTCGACGTCTTCCCGCTTGATCCCGCGCAGCA
>DOVS01000065.1 GCA_003519965.1 Betaproteobacteria bacterium | reverse complement strand
AACGTGGGCGACAACGTGGGCGATTGCGCCGGTATGGCCGCCGACTTATTCGAGACCTACGCGGTCACCCTGATCGCCACCATGTTGTTAGGCGGCATGATGCTGAAGAGCGCCGGCATCAATTCGGTGCTGTATCCGTTGGTGCTGGGGGGCGTGTCGATCATCGCCTCGATTATTGGCACCTTCTTCGTAAAAGCGCGCGAAGGCGGCAAGATCATGAACGCCCTCTACCGCGGCTTGCTCGTTTCCGGCGGGCTAGCGGTCATTGCCTTTTACCCGGTAACCAATTGGTTAATGGCGGGCAACGGCACTTACAGCGTGATGTCGTTGTATGGTTCGGCGTTGATCGGTTTGGCGCTGACTGCCGCAATGGTGGTGATTACCGAATATTACACGGCGACTGAGTATGGACCGGTGCGCCACATCGCCGAAGCATCCACGACCGGCCATGGCACTAACGTTATCGCGGGCCTCGGGGTGTCGATGAAATCCACCACCGCGCCGGTGCTAGCGGTGTGCGCCAGTATTTGGGGCGCTTATGCGCTAGCAGGGCTGTACGGGATCGCCATCGCCGCGACCGCGATGCTGTCCATGACCGGCATCATCGTCGCATTGGACGCTTACGGGCCGGTAACCGATAACGCGGGCGGTATCGCCGAAATGGCGGAACTGCCGGATGCGGTGCGCAATGTGACCGATCCGCTGGACGCCGTGGGCAACACCACCAAGGCGGTAACCAAGGGCTACGCTATCGGTTCCGCGGGTTTAGCGGCGTTGGTATTGTTTGCCGACTACACGCATGCGCTTTCCGCGCACAATATGGCGTCCAGCTTCGATTTGTCGGATCATATGGTGATTATCGGCCTGTTTATCGGCGGTTTGGTTCCTTACTTGTTCGGCGCTATGGCCATGGAGGCGGTTGGACGCGCCGCGGCTTCCGTGGTGGTCGAAGTGCGCCGCCAATTCAAGGAGATTCCGGGCATCATGGAGGGAACGGCCAAGCCGGATTACTCTAAAGCGGTGGACATGCTGACGCGAGCGGCAATTAAGGAAATGATCATTCCTTCGCTGTTGCCGGTCCTCGTGCCGATTGTCGTCGGCATCGTGTTGGGGCCGAAAGCCCTCGGCGGCGTGTTGTTGGGTTCTATCGTGACGGGTCTGTTCGTGGCGATTTCCATGACGACCGGCGGCGGCGCTTGGGATAACGCCAAGAAATACATCGAAGACGGCCACCACGGCGGCAAAGGCTCCGAGGCGCATAAAGCGGCGGTGACTGGCGATACCGTGGGCGATCCTTACAAGGATACCGCCGGTCCTGCAATCAACCCGTTAATCAAGATCATCAACATTGTCGCACTGCTGATCGTGCCGGTGCTGGCGCATCTGTGGACGTAATTTAACCGCATGGGAAGGCGCGAGGTCTTCGGGTCTCCGCTTCTCCCGCCGCTGTTTTCGGAAGGGGCGTATAATGCCCCTTTTGTATTTTTGAAAGCAGGGCGGCATGAATCTTGACAGAGTAAATTCGGGGCGCGATCTTCCCAACGACTTTAATGTCATCATTGAAATTCCCATGCACGGCGAGCCGATCAAGTACGAAATGGATAAGGAAACCGGCGCTATGTTCGTCGATCGTTTTATGAGCACCGCGATGCATTATCCATGCAACTACGGCTACATTCCTCATACTTTGTCCGAGGATGGCGACCCGGTAGACGTGCTGGTTGTGACGCCAGTGCCGCTGATGACCGGCGTTGTCGTGCGCTGCCGCCCCGTGGGAATGCTGAGGATGACCGATGAATCCGGCCCCGATGCAAAATGTTTGGCGGTGCCTATTGACGCGCTCTGCACGCTCTACCGTCATATTGAAACACCACGGACGTTTCCTGACATAGTGTTGGCGCAGATTACCCATTTCTTTGAGCATTATAAAGACCTGGAAGCGGATAAATGGGTCAAGGTGGAAGGCTGGAGCGGCCCAGAGGAAGTGAAAGCCGAGATACTCGGCGGTGTGGAGCGTTACCAGGCCGCCAAAGTCAAACCGGTGTTTTAACCACGGGAAACCAATAGTGAAAATTTGCATTATTTCCGACAGCCATGATAATGCGCCGCTCATGGTTGCCGCCGTGGAAAAAGCCAAGGCGCAGGGAGCCGAGGCGGTGCTTCATTGCGGCGATGTGGTCGCGCCGAGCATATTGCGCAAATTGGCGGCGTTTGACATGCCTGTGCATGTGATTCACGGCAACAACACCGGCGACCTCTACAGCATGGCGCGGTTAGCTCACGAGCCGGGAAGCCCATTCCATTTTCATGGGCAGGACGGCGAAGTCAAGCTGGGCGGGCGGCGCATTTTCTTGGTGCATTATCCCCATTACGCCAACGCGCTAGCGTGTACCGGCGAATGGGATGTGGTGTGCTGCGGCCACGATCACCGGGCGAAAATCGAAACCATTGCCAATATCAAAGGGGGCGAGACCTTGGTGGTGAATCCGGGAACCGTCGGCGGCATTGCGTCGGCGCCCACCTACGCTCTGGGGGACTTAAGCGCGATGAAATTCGTGATTTGTCCCGTCATGGAAAACGTTCCGGACGAGGGAAACTTGGCGACAGCGCACTAAAATGAGGCGCGGGCGACAGGTTGGCCGGTCGCGACGGACATAATCCATATGCCGTCTCTATCACCGCATAAGAAATTTGAATCGTATTTGGCGGCGGTTACGGTGGAATGCCCTAGTCATTCGGGGTAACATTCGATGGCGGCGAGCGCCGGGCCTCAATCCTGCCAGTTGCTGAATTAAAATTCAGTCCAGGTCTTGTTTATTGAGAATACCATTTTAGCGGGTGGTCGACTTTGGTCGTCCGGCTTCTGCTCTATATTTCAACTGCGAATAAATCCGTGATGGAGGTTCTGATGACGGAAATTGTTGCAACCAACCAGACAATACTGGTTGTGGGTGGCGGCATCGGCGGTATGACAGCGGCTCTGGAAGCCGCCGAGTGCGGCAAGGATGTTGTGTTGGTGGAAAAAAATCCGGCGTTGGGCGGCCGTGTTTCCCAGCTTTACCGATACTTTCCTAAGCTATGCCACCCGGTCTGCGGTCTGGAAATCAACCAGCGGCGCGTTAAACAGAATCAGCGCATCCGCGTGTTGACCATGGCGGAAGTGAGCGGTATTTCCGGCGCGCAAGGCGATTACACCGTCAACGTCAAAGTCTCTCCCCGATACGTCAAAGAATCCTGTACTGCGTGCGGTGCTTGCGCCGAGGCGGTGGAGAGCGAAGTGTCCGACCCGTTCAACTATGGGCTGGGCACGGTGAAGGCGGCTTATCTGCCGCACAAGATGGCGTACCCTCAAACCTATGTGCTCGATTCGTCTATCGTGGGTACGTCCGAAGGAGAAAAAGCCAAGGCGGCGTGTAAATATGACGCGGTCGATCTTGACATGAAGGAAGAGGAAATTACGCTTAAGGCCGGCGCGGTTATTTGGGCGACCGGATGGAAGCCGTACGACGCGGCGAAAATTCAGCCCTATGGTTATGACCGTTTCCCCAACGTCGTGACCAGCGTCGAGTTCGAGCGTCTTTCCGATCCGCACGGGCCTACCGGCGGCAAGCTGCTGCGCCCGTCCGACGGAAAAGAGGCGAAAAACGTCGCTTTTATCCAATGCGCGGGCTCTCGCGACGAAAACCATTTGCGCCACTGCTCCCGTATTTGCTGCATGGCTTCTCTCAAGCAAACCAACTACGTGCGCGAAGCCTATGGCGAAGAGGCCAAATCGAGTATTTACTATATCGACATTCGTGCAATCGACCGTTTTGAAGATTTCTATCAGAAGGTGCGCAATGACAGCACCGTCAGCTTTATCAAATCCAAGGTAGCCAAAGTCGTTGGAGACGAAAAGACCGGCGACCTCACGCTGCACGGTGTGGATACCGAGGGTTATCATCGTTACGCCAACACCCATGACTTGGTGGTGCTGGCGGTCGGCATGGAGCCGAGCGTGAAAGGGGCGGAGATACCGGCGGACATTATTTCCGACTCAAACGGTTTCATCTCGCCAGATCCGGCGAACGGCGCCGTGTTCGGCGCTGGCTGCGCCACCAATCCACTGGATGTCAATCGCGCGGTGCAAAGCGCGACAGCCAGTGCATTGCGCGCTATCCAAGTCATTAACCGTGTAGCCGGTGTGGAGGGTTAAGGAATGTCGGAACAAAAAATCGGGGCTTACATTTGCCAAGGATGCGGCTTGGGTGAGCGGCTGGATACCGCCGAGTTAGCCAAAGTCGCACAAAAAGAAGGCAAGGCGGCGGTGGTGCGCGAACACGAGTTTTTGTGCAATAGCGCTGGCGTCCAGCTGATTCAAGCGGATATAGACAACGAAGGCGTGACCCATGTTATGGTCGCCGCCTGTTCGCGGCGCGCTAAAACCCAGGCGTTTAATCTGGACAAGGCCGCCGTCGCCCGGGCTAATTTGCGGGAAGGCGTTATCTGGACGCAACCGGATACCGACGAAGCACGCGAGCTGACGCAGGAGATGGCGGCGGACTACGTGCGTATGGGATGCGCCGAAGCCAAAAATATGACCTTGCCTGGCGGTAATCCGAACACGGCGCATAATAAGCGTATCTTAGTCGTTGGCGGCGGGGTTTCCGGGATGACGGCGGCGCTGGAATCCGCCAAGGCGGGATACCACGTGGTGTTGGTGGAAAAAAGCGGCCAATTGGGCGGCTGGGCGGCTAAACTGCACAAGCGCGTTCCCTTCGCCGAGCCATTCCGCGATCCTCAGGATAACGGCGTGGCGGCGCTCGCCGCCGCCGTGGAAGGTCATGCCAATATTACCGTCTATCTCAACGCGATCACCAGCAAAACCGACGGTTCACCAGGGAAATTCAGCGTTGAAATTAGCCAAGAAAGCGGCTCCACCGTTACCGAGGAGATGGGGTCGATCATCCAAGCAACCGGCTTTACTCTCTACGACGCCAATAAGCTGCCGGAGCTGGGTTATGGGAAAACCCCCAATGTCGTCGATCAAGCGGGCCTGGAGAAATTGGCGCAAGAAGCCGCGGCCAAGGGCGAGCCTATCCGGCGTCCATCCGATGGCGGCGACGTAAAATCGGTAGTGTTCGTTCAATGCGCGGGCCAGCGGGACGACACCGGAAAACACCTGCCTTACTGCTCCGGTTTCTGCTGCAACACCAGCATCAAACAGGCGATGTATTTCAAGGACGCGAATCCAGACATCGACGCCGCGGTGATTTACACTGATTTGCGTGTGCCGGGTAATGGCGAGGACTTTTACCGGAATGCGCAAGATAAGGGCGTGATTTTCACCAAAGGCAAGGTAAGCGCCGTCGAAGGCAGCGGCAACGGCTGCAAGGTGACCTTTCACGACCTCATCCTTAACGACCAAAACACCGTGGCGGAAGCCGACTTAGTGGTGCTGGCGACCGGCCAGGTGCCTAACTCCGGGGTCGACATCGATACGCTTGTGGCAACCGACGCTGAGGAGGAAAAATCGGAGGAAGCCGAGGCGGCGGCGCCAGAAGAAATTAAAGTCGTATCGGTGCTCAACCTGACGTATCGC
>DOVS01000218.1 GCA_003519965.1 Betaproteobacteria bacterium | reverse complement strand
GGTTCAAATCCTGCCCCCGCAACCGCCGTTATCTGACTCAAGGCGGCTAGTCCGCATTGTTTCGTTTCTGCCCACAGTTCTCCGTTTTCTGGCACCAGCCTGATCTCTCCAACGATTGCACGAATGGCCTCTCTGGCGGCTGTCACATCGTCGATGCATTCCAGCTTCGCCACCATGTTTCGGTAGATTTCCCTAGCCCTGGGGAGTATCTGCGCCGGTTGGAAGGTAAGGATGGCCTGTAGTTCCGCCTCGGCATTTCTGGTGGCGTTCTCGGCATCTTCCAGCGCCCGTTTGGTGGTGGGAGTGATGACGCCCTGCCGGATGGCGGCCATGATGTTATCGACTTCCGATTTGGTTTTTGCGGCACGCCGGCGAGCGGCGGAAGGGTCGGGCTGCATATCCTTAAGCAGTTGGCGCGTTTCATGCTCGAATAGGCGGTATGCTTCCTCTGACAGCAGATCGTCCTTAATGCCTCGTAATAGGATTTGTTCTGCTGTCTCCCTGGCGATCTTGGCGCTATTGGCGCACGCCGTGACGCCACGGTCTTTGTGTATGGCGCAGCCGTAGCGGTAGCGATCCACGATCACATAGGGGCCGCCGCAGCATCCGCATTTCAGCAGGCCAGAGAACAGATAGCGCGGCCCACGACCGCCGCTGGCGTATTTTTTCAGGGCTTCGCGCTGGCGGACGGTTTTTTGTCGGGTGGCGCGTTCCCTGCACCTGGCCGCCATCCACAACTCGTCGTCAATGATTTTGAGTTCCGGGTGATCGGTGATTACCCATTCGGACTCAGGCCGCAGCGTGCGCCGCCGGCGCCCGGTAACGGGGTCTTTCACCCACTTGGTTTTGTTCCAGGTTTGGCGTCCGTTGTAGATAGCGTTTCCGAGCAACCCAACACCCTTTGCGTCCGGGTAGATTGCCGTCGGCGCCCACGTTCCTCCCCGAGGAGACGGAACCCCCTTGCGGTTCAGCTCGCCGGCGATGGACCGTGGAGAATCTCCCGCCGCGTAGCGCGCGAATATCCAACGCACCCACTTGGCCTGATCTTCGGTGATGGCGCGGCGGCTTCCGTGCCCATCGTGGAATGATGTGTACCCGTAGGGCAGGCCTCCTGCGCTGTATCCGTCCAATGCCTGGCCCATCAGTCCTCGGTGGGTTTTCTCGGCCAAATCGTCCAGGTACAACTCGGCCATGAGGCCGCGCATTCCGGTTTCCAGTTTGTAGCCTGCTCGGTAGGTGTCCAGACCATCGGATACGCCAATCAGCCGGACTCCCTGGAATTTGAGAGTGCGGACGGCCTGGGCCGCTTCAATGTAATCGCGGGCCAGGCGCGAGAAGTCGTCTAATAGCAGCACGTCGAATAATTTCTCTTTCGCTGCCTTCATCATCGACTGATAGCCGGGGCGGTCAACCCGGGAACCGCTGATGGCAGCGTCCTGGTATAGAGAGGGGCGTGACCAGCCCATGCGGTCGCAATACCCTTCGATGTTTCGTAATTGGTCTCGGATGGAGTTCGCGTTTTGATTTTCGTCCGAAAATCTGCAATAGGCGGCTGTTCGCATGTGGTGAGATTACCTTGATCCGGCCCCCCGTAAAACAGGGGGATTTGGACGATAGGGCGCCGAGCCTTGGTTTGCTTTGGATTGAGCTGTAAGATGTTCGGCCACCGCTTGCTTGGCGAGCAGGCGGATCAGGTTGATGTGGGGATGGGTTAATTGGGTCATTGGTTCGTGATCGCTCTAGTTTAAGTCGTCGTCGTGGCTTATTTCTCGTATCTTTTCCTCAAAAACAAATGCAGCGATAAAAGGCCAAAAACGTTAGCCACAAGAGGAATAACAACACGATACATAGCTAAAAGGCTGGCCATGGTTAGACCGGGGATAACGGCGAAGGACGGCGGAGTATAGATGCAAATCTCTACCATCCCGAAAAACAAGCAAGCGGCACCGAGAAGAGTGCCAAATCCTATCAAGAAAAGATAATAGCCGCTAAGAAGCGAGCTTATCAGGAGCATTAAGAAACCGAAAACCAACAGACTTATCTCCCAGAGCGCCATGCCGAACAGCATAATATTCATACCGGCACTCGCTAACCAAATGCCGAAGAGAACAATAAATCCCGCAACAAACATTCCCATAAAATTCGATATGCCAGTAAGACGCGGATGATCTTTTTCCATAAACGTTCTCCATAAATTCAAGTTCTGCATGGCTTCTGACATAAGCGATTCCAGAAAATAAGCTGATGTAACGCATCTATTTATCCATCATGCTGCACGTTAATCCATGCCGGTGGGCCGCGCCCCACCGCCACAGACAATTCTAGATTCACCTCTCGATACGCGGGAGAGAGCTGGAAGCTCTAGCGACCTCCATCCGGAGTCGGCATTTCGGCATCCGGCGGCCGGGCACTGTGCATTACCGGGGCTCCGGCGATGTCTGCATAGCCCGCTTCGGCGCCCAGTGCCAAACGCTCGTCGCAGTTCTGTGCTTTCATCGCCGTCATCACCCTGGGGGGGGGGGTAATTCTTTTTTGGTTAATTAACATGTTACGCATTTAGCCTAAAATTCAAGTTCCGCATGGCTTCTGGCATATTGACGGGAATGGAAAGGAAAAAACCCTGCAGGTAGTCAAACAAGTTGACCGCCGAAATATAAATATCCCTGTTGCCAACTCCTTCACCGACAACAGGTTTCCAGGAGCCGATACGGCATGCTTCGCACAGCAAGGCAATGTCTCCGCTGGTGATCCTGCGGGTTACCGGCATGGACAATTTAATGAATGATACTGCGGCGTGCATGGCTAGGCGTTCATCGCAAGACGAGACATTTTCAGGATCGATATCGTCAAGCGCGACCGTGCATCCGGTTTGGCTCAACATACCCACCATACGCGCCATTTCAGAGTACCCAGGTCCCTTGGTGTAATCGTCCTCGACGATCTCTACGATCAAACGCCGCCTTACGTCATGCGGAACGAGAGACAGTTGACGCAAATATCGCCCGAAATCGTGCCCCAGCGTTTCTCTCGACACATTTACTCCAATGCGCACGCCCATCAGGTCGGAGGAAAAAGCGGCGTAATCCAGCATCACCGAATCAATCAGATACAACAGTTCGGCATCCGCGTTCTCGAATATCGGAATATGTTTTTGCCGGCTTTCGTCATTGCGTACACGGGCCAGACATTCCAGATAGAATAGGGGATGTCCGTCGCTGGATGACAGTACAGGCTGGAATATGGGCGTAAGAAAGGATTTCACCTACAAATCCTAATGTGGCAGCCGCAGCGGCTGGCGGTGAAAGATAGCTTTATCGCGGGACCATTTGACCGGGACGGCTATTTCCCCGCCGTCAGAATATTGATCGGACAGGAAGAGTCGTTTCGGGAGCATCCAAATGGCTCAATTGCAGGAAGAAGTGGAAAGCGATATTGGCGCAAGCGTGGAGGAGGCCGGCGTTGACGGGGATGAAGAACGACAAATAGAACAAAGTGAGGAAACGCCCGCCGAAAGCGCGGAGGAAGGCGACTATGCGGAGATTGCCGATGTCGGGGATATCGCGGAAGAAGAAAAATTCGCGGAAGTAAAGGAACTGAAATATCGCATGGAGCGGTTGAAGATGCCGGGCGATACGATGTCCAATCTCGCTGGTGTCCCGCTTTCCGTGGTGAAAAAAGCGATGTCGGGAAAGGCGGTGGACGCCAATGCCGCACGGGCCATCCAATCGGTTCTTAATCAAGCGATTGCCGAAGCGCGCAAGCGCTCGGCAATCGCCCGCGCCATGCGCCAGCGCGAGATCGGCAGGCGTCTGATTGAGGAGACTGAGCGTCGTACCGGTTATGAGGTAACGTTTGTCGCTCGCTTGCGCGATACGTGGGGGTTGTTCGAGCGGCACTTTATGCCGCTGGACGGGGCATTAGCCTATGCTACGGAACGCGGCAGCGCGGTGATTCCGCAGCAAGAGATGGCAAAGCTGGCGGATATGTGGAAAGCGCGCGCCGGCAGCATAGCGGACGAAATCCAAGCCGACACCGAACGCGTAGATACCCTTGTGGAGTCTATGGCCATGGAAAATCTGGATTATCTTCAGGTGACCGCCGGCGAATTCAGAACCGTCACTGTCCGCATCGTCTCGCCAATCTCCATGGCGTTCCGTAGTATTGACCCGTTGCTGATATCCATCGACACGCTGTGCTGGAACGGCAAGATGAGCATACAAGATAAAGCGGATGCGATACGGAGAATTAGGCAGATGCTGGGCGATCTTTCTGATTCGGTGGAGTCCGTGCGCCGCAAAATCGCTAAATACTTTAACAGCATCTCCACTTAGTAATGGCGGCACGACTTAACTTCGCTCAACAGTCCGCAGTCGACGAGGAATCCCATTGTCTGGTAGCGGCTTGCCCAGGATCGGGCAAGACCACCGTCCTGGTGGAAAAGGCGGCGTCTATCCTTTCTAAAACACCAGAGTCCAGGATTGTAGTAGCAACATTTACTCGAGACGCAGCAAACGAAATGCGTAAACGCATTGTCTCCCGTGTTGGCGAAGAGATGTCCGAACGTATTTCCACGAACACGTTCCACGGACTTGCCTTCAGACAGCTCAGGAAATCGAAAAAAATAAAGGGTGGCGCTAGTATTTTGACGGAAGCGGAACAACTATCTTTTGCTTCTCGCGCCGCCGCCGTGGCTGGGATTGATATTTCCCGGGAAGAGGCCATGCGCGTCATCGAGGAAACGCGCATTACGCTCGCCGGATCAGGCGCTAATGACGAAGCGGCCAGATTAGTAGCCGCCTACGAAGACCTGGTCAAACGTAATCGATCCATCGATTTTCAAGACTTAATGCGCATGGCGGTTATCGGTATGCGCAACGGGGGTAGTCCCCCGCTTAAATGCACCCACCTATTTATCACTGGCTTCTGCTTTACCATTACCACGGTGTTGTTCCCGGTACGATTGTGATTCGAGTTTATTGCGATACTGGCGGCTATATTCCTGAACTACGAAGTATGGAACAGCGAGGACTAATCAAGGTAGTTCAGTTCTGTTATGAAAACAAAAACAAAAAGATAAAGGAATCAGCCCCGCCATCCAACCCCACATGGGAGGAGATGAATTACACATGGGGCGAGCTAGGTGGTTCAAGTTGGGCTGATATAGGTAAAATATCAGACAAGCATGCGCAAATCGCTAGCATTATTGGAAATGACAACAAAAAAGATATTAAGCACCTTGACTCTGCTTATATGGCTGGATGCGAAGCATTTGTAACTAGCGACAAAGGCGATATTTGTTCAAAGAAAAATGAAATTTATCAATTACTCAGCATTCATGTTTTTCACGTTACTTCGGAATGGAACGATTTTGTTAAATTTTGTCACAAAAATAGCTAACAATCACCTTCGCTAAATCGCCGCAAATCGTCTTAATGGGGTCGGTTGCTTACCAGGTTGTGGCCGTATACATACATGACGGCTTTAAAAGGAGTTCGCCGTGCAAGACCTAGTCGTCAGATTAGTATCTCCCTTGGTTTTAACCTTTGTTGGCGCCTGGGCGGGCGCCTGGGCGGCGTTCATGTCGGAGCGGAAGACGCAGGAGTCAAATCGGCGCGCCGAAAGAATTTCCGCCGCAAATAAAGCTATTTTTACTATACGGGCATTGTATGAAACCTACGAAAATTTACGCCAACACTATATCGATGTAGATGAAATTCGCGACGACCCTGACCGTGCCCTACGCATGGATTCACCGCAATCCGGCATGATGAGAAACATTGAATTTAACTTCAACGAGTTGCACTTTTTTCTGGATCATCCTGGTGAAGTGAGGTCAACGGTGCTGATGGAGCTCCTGCGGCTCGAGAGGGAATACCACATTTTGTTACAGACCGTGGAGCACCATGCACGGGCTGATGATGAATTCGGTCGGATGAGATCAGGAGCGAATATAGTAACCAAGGATGAGGAGAAATTTGATACGGCCGAAAAGACAACCTACTCGGCTCAATACAGTAAGCTTGAGGCGACAACGAATCAAATGATCGCTTCAGTCGATGCCGGGATAACCCGTTCACGGGAAGTCTACGAAAAAGTCCAGTCGGCGCTTCAGCAACAGTTCCCCGGGCAGAAGTTCTTAACGATTCCGTTTAATGAGTAAGCCGCGGCCTCATTCCGCAGGCGCTTGAGCGAGTCGCCGGTAAATCGCGGCGGCTTCATGGGTTAATTATATCGATTCTGATATAAACACGGATGGCGACAAAGCGGGGATATCGCCGCAGGCGGCCACCTGGCTCCATCCGTCCCTATAGACGCGCGTTTACCTTATGATCGGCAAGTTACGATATTCCAGGAAAATCGGCACGGCGCCGAAAAACGGGAACGTCCGTAACCGGTTGAATATAAAAAACAAGCGTCCCTATAGACGCTTCTGCAGCTTTTCCCGGCGCAGAGCGCGCCGAGATCGCGACGTAAAAACTAACCGATTATCGATATTTTTCCTCTCTAATCAATAAGGCGCGCCGCATAGAATTTCGGGCATGGGATTCCTGAACATTTGTCCACGCACTCCCCCTTTTAAGGCGAGATCGAAGCAACCTTGCGTCGACAGGGTATTGAGCGGGTTCGCGGGTACGAATAGTTTCACGGCGCTCTTGGAAGCATAGCGGTGGGTAAACTAAAATTTCCCGGCCGATCGCGAACGCTTTCTCCCATACCTCAAGAGTCGTTGGACGATGGGAAGCGAGTATTCTTCGAGGCGTCCGGCGCGCCAACCGTCAACGGCAATCGGTGGTTTATTGTGGCGATGGTTCTCGCGGCGAGCGTGACGATGCTATCGATCGCCATCTGGAGAATGCTTCCCCTTAAAAGCGTGATGCCGTACATCGTTAAGGTGAGCGATAGCGGGTATGTCGCCGCCGATCCTGCCGCCGCAAAAAAATACGTGCCTGGAGAACGCGAGAAGCGGTACTTTCTGGCGAAGTGGGTGCGCCAAGTGTATCTGCTCGATCCATCGCTAACCGTGAAAAACCTGAAGGACGCCTGGTCCATCACATCCGGCGATGCGGTGGCCGAATTCCGCGGTCAGATCAAAAAAGACAACCCGATCGGCAAAATCACTAACACCCCTCAGAATATCCGCGCCGTAGACATCAACTCGGTATCGTTCGTGGGCGGAAACACATCGCTAGTGCGTTTTACCACGTCGGAACGGGGGTCTTACGGAAAAGAGCGGGACGTTAAGCATCTGATCGCCACCATTCATTTTCACTGCATTCCTCCGCAAACGGCCTCTGAAATTTTGACCAATCCCATCGGACTACAGATCACGAATTTCGATATTACTGAAGACATCAACAACTCTCAGGAGGGCGGTCAATGATTCGCCGCACGTTTTTCATCGTGGTTGCCTCAATTTCGATGCTTTTATGTTTGACGGGAACCGTGATGGCCGACAGTGTCGCCTATCCAATGGCGACGGACAACAAGTTGGTGGTTTTTCGCTACGATCCCAACCAGTCATACACGATCCTGACGCTTCCCGAAACGGTGACCGACATCCAGATCGGGGGCGACGAGCACTTAACCGCTCCGCCGGCCATCGGCGATTCGGTGGAGTGGGTAGTGGAGCCTGTCGGCAGGAATGTTTTCGTCAAGCCGACGCGTAATGGCATTTTTACCAGCATGACGCTAGTCACCAACAAGCGTTCCTATCAGATTACCCTACGGTCCAGTCCGAAAGGAGGTAAATGGTACCAGCGCGTGACGTGGAATTATCCGGACGTCGTCATCGCCGATTTTGACGCGGCAAAAGCCGAGGCCGTCAGACGAAAAGCCGCCGAACGACGCCGCGTTGGAATAGCGCCGGCGGCGGACGCGGATTGCCTATCGTGCAATTTCGATTATTCGGTAGCCGGCTCCGGCAGCATAAAACCTGCGGTGGTCTACGACAACGGCAAGGTTACTTTTATCCGGTTTCCCAAGAAAGCGCAGGAACTGCCGGTGGTGTTCGTGGACGATGGCGGTAAAAAAGAACTCGTCAACTACAATTACGATCCGCACGACAGCTGCATCGTCGTTCAACGGGTTGTCCGCAAACTCATTCTCACGGATGGCGATGCGGAGGTCATGCTGACCAACAGAAAGATGGCTGGAAAGTCCGATTCCAGTCGTTTATTCCCGGCC
>DOVS01000083.1 GCA_003519965.1 Betaproteobacteria bacterium | reverse complement strand
TGGGAGAGCGTCGCGTTCGCAATGCGAAGGTCGGGAGTTCGATCCTCCTCGTCTCCACCACTTCCTAACAAGCCGGGCAGCGCGGGATATGCCGCGAATCCTCCACCCGACGCATCCTCGCGGTTGGCCCGACCGCCCCTTTGCCGCGCCAAGAAATCACGCACGGAGAGAACTCAGGGCGCGCCCGCCTTCAGGCGACCGCCCGATTCGGCACAAACCAGCGAACGCCTCATTCGTCGCGACGATTCGACTGGTGGAAGGAAGCGGCCGTGCGCGAGCGCTTCTCCCGCCAGTTGGCGGATCAACGCCATGCGTTCCTCATATGCGGCCGAAATTGCAGCATCGCGCGGGAAGAAACCACTCACGAACGCCCTAGGCGGCAAAGCCCTGGCAACATCGCGGACACCGATAACCGTGTTTCCGCCGGACCGATGCTATTATAGTGTGCATCATCAACGATATTCCCACTGGAGCCTTTTTGACCACGCCGTCCCATCTCATCCGCAATATGGCGCTATTCTGCGATTTCGAGAATGTCGCCCTGGGCGTGCGCGACGCCCAATACGCCAAATTCGATATTAGCAAGGTGCTGGAACGCCTGCTGCTCAAGGGCAACATCGTGGTGAAGAAAGCGTATTGCGACTGGGCGCGCTACAAGGAGTTCAAAGCGGCGATGCACGAGGCGGCGTTCGAGTTGATCGAGATTCCCCACGTGCGCCAGTCGGGCAAAAATTCCGCCGACATCCGCATGGTGGTGGATGCGCTCGACCTGTGCTACACCAAGTCTCACGTAGACACGTTTGTCATTATCAGCGGCGATTCGGATTTTTCGCCCCTGGTCAGCAAGCTGCGCGAGAACAATAAAACGGTGATCGGCGTCGGCGTCAAAAGCTCGACCTCCGATTTGTTGATCGGCAATTGCGACGAATTCATGTATTACGACGACTTGGTGCGGGAAAAAGCGGAGCAAGCGGAAAAACGCACCCGCGCCAAGGCCAAGAAGAAGCCCGCCGCCAAAGACGCCGCGCCCAAGACCGCCGCGCCCCCGGAAGACGGCGATAAGGCCCAGGAAGCGCTGGATTGGGTCATGGAGACGGTGGAGGCGCTGTTCGCCGAACGTAGCGAGGAGGAAAAGATCTGGGGCTCGATGGTGAAGCAAGCGCTGAAGCGGCGCAAACCGGGATTTAACGAGAGTTATTACGGTTTCCGCTCGTTCAGCAGACTGCTGGACGAGGCCGCCGCGCGCAAGCTGCTGGAGTTGACGCACGACGAGAAGTCGGGCGGCGTAATTATCCGCAATTTCAACCCCGAGTATTAAGCGCACCCCGGATCGCGAGGTATATTCGGAAGCGCGCCGCCGGCGTCTGGGCGAACAACGCGCGAAGCATGTCTCCAGAGAGAAGGCGTGATGAATCAACAGGACCGCCGCGGCCTACCCGCCGTTAAGGCCGCGCCCGTGGATTTGTCGGGAAAGCCGACCATTAACACGGCGTTTCAGCGAATCGGATTGAGTTGTCTGGCGCAATTGACGGCGAACCGGGACGGCGTGCTCTACGGCGAGGATAGCGAAAGCGTTCATCAAATGCGGGTGGCGATCCGCCGTTTGCGCTCGGCGCTTAATGTGTTCGCCACGGTTGTGCCCAAGCCGCTTTCCGCGACGCTTGCCGCCAAGCTCGGCGCGCTGGGCGGCTGCTTGGGAGAGGCGCGGGATTGGGATGTTTTCGTCGCCGACGCCTTGCCCGCCGACGACCTCGCCGCCGGAGCATTCGCCGAGCTGCATCAACATGCGCTGGCGCGGCGGGATCAGGCGCGTGCGGCGGCGCGCGCAATGGTGAATTCGGCGCACTACCGAGCGTTGACGGCGGCGCTGCGCGCCTGGTTCGGCCGCGCGGGCTGGCGCGGGAAAATGACGGCGGCGCAAGCCGCCGCGCTCGACCGGGCGGTCGTCCCGTTCGCCCGGCGGCAACTCGACCGCCGTTGCCGCCGGTTGCGGCGGCAGGGCAGGCATTTGGCGGCGCTGCCGCCAGCGGAGCGCCACGCCGCCCGCATCGCCGCCAAAAAGCTGCGCTACGCCACCGAGTTTTTCCTGCCGTTGTTTCCCGCCAAGCCGGCACGACGTTACGTTAAGGCGCTCGCCGCCTTGCAGGACGTGCTTGGCGCGCTGAACGATTGCGCCACCGCCCGCCGCTTGCTTGCCGAACTGCCCGCCGCGCCGGGAACGCGCGCCGCCGCCGCCGCGCTGGCGGCGACGGACGCCAGGGAAACCCGGGCGCTCGCCCGGTTGGATTCGCTCTGGCGGCGCTTTACCCGCCACCGCGCCTTTTGGCGTCGAACGGCTTAACGCCGCCGCCGATCGCCGGTATGCTGTACGGCAGCCTTCACCGTTTCAACCGCCAACCCACTAAGGACGAATAATGTTCGAATCCGCGGAGCTCGGCCACAAAATCGACAAGGAAACCTACGCCAAGGAGGTGCCGCTGCTGCGCGAAGCCCTGCTGGAAGCGCAATTGGATATGCTGCGCCTGGCCAAGTTTCCCGTCATCCTGCTGGTGGGCGGCGTAGACGGCGCCGGGCGCGGGGAAACCGTCAATTTGCTCAGTCAATGGATGGATCCGCGCCATATTCAGACGCACGGCATGGGCGATCCCTCCGACGAGGAGCGCGAGCGGCCGCTCATGTGGCGCTTTTGGCGCGTGCTGCCGGCCAAGGGCAAAACCGGTATTTTTCTCGGTTCATGGTATACGGAGCCGATCCTCGCGCAAGTTTTTAACCAAGACAAGCGCGCCGACATGGCTCAAGCGCTGGACGGCATTGTGCGCCTCGAAAAAATGCTCACCGACGAGGGTGCGCTGTTATTGAAGTTTTGGTTTCACCTGTCCCGGGAAAAACAGCGCACCCGGCTGAAAACCTTGGAAAAAGACCCGCGCACCCGGTGGCGGGTATCGGAGCGCGACTGGGCGCATTTCAAACGCTACGATCAATTCCGCGCGGTGTCGGAACAAACGATTCGCCAGACGAGCACGGCGGAGGCGCCGTGGATTATCGTCGAGGGCGCGGACGCCCGCTACCGCAACCTGACGGTGGGCAAG
>DOVS01000276.1 GCA_003519965.1 Betaproteobacteria bacterium | reverse complement strand
TGTGCGGCTATGGCCGCTTTGGCAAAGCGGTAGCGCATAATATTGCGCATAAGGCGATCATTCCCACGCTCATCGAGGCGGACCCCGCGCTCACGCAATGCGAGGACTGCATTGTCGGCGCCGGCACCGATGGCGACACCCTGATGGCGGCGGGCGTCAAACACGCCGCCTGCATCGTCGCTGGAACCAACGATGACATTACCAACCTATCCATTGTTATGACGGCGCGGGAGTTAAATCCAGAGCTATTCGTCGTGCTGCGCAAAAACCTCCGGCGCAACGACCCCTTGTTTAGCGCCTTTGGCGCCGATTTCACCATGCAGCCGAGCAACATCCTGGCGCACGAGTGCCTCGCCATCCTCACCACGCCTCTGCTCTCCCAATTCCTAGCGCTATGCCGCGTCCAGGACAATGACTGGGGCAACCAGCTGATTAGCCGCTTGAGCGCGGTCGTCGGAGAAACCACCCCGGATAACTGGGACGTTCGCATCACGTCGGTGCGCGCACCCGCCGTTTACCGCCAGCTAATGCGTAAAAAACAAGTCAGGATTAAGCATTTACTATGCGATCCCGCGAACCGCCTGGATATCCTAGCGACCTTGCCCTTGCTGCTAGTGCGCAAGCAGCGCGCCATCCTTCTGCCCGATGCCGACACCACGCTAAAGAAAGGCGACCAGATACTATTCTGCGGCGATGCGGAAGCAGTGAGGCGGCAAATACTGACGCTGCACAACGACAACGCCTTAAGCTATGTGTTGTTCGGCAGGGAGGCGCCGGGCGGCTCCGTCTGGCGCTGGGTGGAGCGGCGGCGCGGCAATACCTAGGCGTTGACCGGCAACGCCAGCACGGCGGCGCTATCCAGCACGTCGGCAAAGCGGTCGGCGAGCGCCGCTAACGCCGCGCGATGCATCTCCCCGTGGGCGATCATCCCGCCGCCGAGAGCCGGCAAATCCCGGCTGGCGCACGCATCGGACACGACCAGCACCCGGTAGCCATGAGAAAGCGCGTCGCGCGCCGTGCTGTCGACGCACATATGCGTGGCTAGCCCGGTAATTAACACGGTATCGATCCCCGCCGTCTTGAGCCACTCATCCAACCCGGCGCCGACGAAGGCGCTGGGCAATCCCTTGGTGAACACCCGATGCCGGGAAGAAGGTTCAACCTGGGGATGAAACGCGGTAAACGCGCCCCCCGGCGTGAATAGCGGACTGGCTGGACTCGCCGCAATATGCTGGATATGGGCGACGGCCAAATTGTGCTTGTCGGCCCACGCCACTAACCGGGCGGCATTGTTCACGGCTGGCTCACCCTCGGGAAGCGGCAAATGGCCTGTAAAAGACTCCATTTGAAAATCGATCAGCAGCAGCGCTGTTTTCGCTGCGGCGAATGCGGTCAAGCGTGGCGCATTCGCCCATTGCCTCAACGTTTGCGGTAAGCTTGACATAGGTTCTCCCCCAAAGGATATCGATCGCCGGTTTGTTTTCAGGAGACCGGCAACGGTTTAGACTACCTCATCGCGAGAAAGTGCGCCAACCCTCCCGGCGTGCAGAAATCCCAGCGATAGCACGCGCCCGCTGAGAATGCATGCCGCGCCGGCGCTGCGATTCAGAAAACCGCCCGTTAGGAATCGGCATGGAGCTTTACTTGTTGCGCACCTTTGCCGCCGTGGCCCGCGAGGGCGGCATTACGCGCGCCGCGGCCGTGCTTTTCCTCAGCCAGCCGGCTGTCAGCGGCCAGATCAAGGCGCTGGAGGAAGAACTCGGCCTGGTGTTGTTCGAACGCACGCCCAAAGGCATGCGGCCGACGCCGGCGGGACGCGCTTTGCTCGCCAGCGCCGAAAGCCTGTTAGACGGCCAGCAAGCGTTACTCGACCAAGCCAAGCTGCTTAAAGGAGAGATTGCGGGCGAAGCGGCCCTCGGCACGGTGGGCGACCCGCAGCTGCTCCAGTTAGGCGATTTTCTCGGCCGCCTGCACGCCCGCTATCCAAAAATCACGGTGCGCCTGGAGCAATCCAACTCCGGTACGATCTTAAACAAGGTAAAAAACGGTCAGTTAACGGCAGGATACGTGGTCGGCCCGGCGCCCGGCGGCGCCGTGCAATCGCTATTGCTTAAACAATTCTGGCTTTATCTCGCCGCGCCGGCCGGCTGGCGGGAAAAGGTAGAAACGGCGTCCTGGGAAGAGCTGCTGACGCTGCCTTGGATTTGGCCAGCGCCGCAAACCTTCTGTCATTTGGCCGCGCAAGCGCTATGCCGGCAATACGGCGCCGAACCGCCCAAGGCCGTCGAAGCCGACCAAGAACAGACAACCCGCAGCTTGCTCAAGGCGGGCGTCGGCCTGGCGCTAATGCACGAGGAAAACGCCCAGGCCGCCCGTGCGGCGGGAGAGGTGTTTCTGCGGGACGGCGCCCGGCAGTCGGCGGACTTACGTTTTGTCTACGCCGCCCGCCGAGCGCGCGACCCCGTTATTTCCGCATTGACTACCGTCATCCACGAAGTATGGGCCCTTTGAGCACAGCCATGCGACGATTGTCCCTGGCGGCTGGCGCCGCCTTGGGGAAATTTCCGCCGCACGCGCCGCCGCCGACCTCAGCTTTCCCGATACCCCCCTCGGAAAATACCATTGGCTTTTAGCGTTCCGGCAATCACATAATCCCTACCAATATTGATCGATTGCGCTACGCGCCTTAGGCGGCGCAGTGCACAAACAGACCGTTAATAACCGCGCCTTCCCGTGCGGTTTTCCCGGAAAAACAGTAAGGTGTCGTCGATGAAACGCTTATCTCCCCCGCTTGCAGCGGTATTCCACTCTCCCGGCCGGTTAGCGGCGCTAGCGGCAATCCTGGGCGCGGGCTGCCTCGCGCTATGCCCACCCGCCGCATTACCGCCCCACGAAGCCAAAGCGGCGGCCTTGGTCATTTTCGCCATCGCCCTATGGGCAACCGCCGCATTGCCTGAATATCTGACGGCGCTGGCCTTTTTCCTGCTCGCCATGCTGTTTTCGGTCGCACCGCCGTCCGTGATTTTTTCCGGTTTTGCGGCAGGTGCGCTGTGGTTGATTTTTGGCGGCCTCGCCATTGGCGCCGCGCTTAACCATACCGGCCTGGGAGAGCGGATCGCCAACCGGATGACCGCCCGCTTGGGCAACCGTTACGCCACGATTATCGGCGGCATGGTCGCCATTGGCGTGCTGCTCGGATTTCTGATGCCGTCGTCGATCGGGAGAGTGGTGCTGCTGATCCCGATAGCGTTGGCGCTCGCCGACCGCTTCGGCTTTGCCGCCGGCAGCAAGGGCCGTACCGGCTTAGTGCTCGCGGCGGCCTTTGGCAGCCACGTCCCCCCTTTCGCTATTTTGCCGGCTAATGTACCGAATATGGTGCTAATCGGCGCATCGGAAACGCTCTACCATTTCACGCCGACTTACGGCAGCTATCTGCTGCTGCATTTCCCGGTGCTTGGGCTGCTGAAATCCTTGGTTATCGTCGGCTTGATTGTGTGGCTTTACCCCGACCGGCCGCGGCTCGCCCCGCCAGCGGCGGCAACAGCCGCCGCCCCGCTATCGTGGAGGCAGCGTAGACTGGCGGCGGTGCTCATCCTGGCGCTGGCGTTGTGGATGACCGACTCGCTCCATCATATCTCTCCCGCCTGGGTGAGTCTGGGCGCCGGGCTGATTTGCCTGCTTCCCGGCATCGGCGTCCTGCCGCCTCGCGCGTTCAACGAGTTGAATTACCGTTCGCTGTTTTTTGTCGCCGGCATCCTCGGACTCGGCGCTCTGGTCGCCCATTCCGGGCTCGGCGACCTGCTCGCCCACGGCATGCAAACGCTGCTGCCGCTGAAAAAAGGCGAGAACGGACACAATTTCACAGTATTGGTCGCCATCGCCAGTACACTGGGGCTAGTGACCACTCTGCCCGGCGTGCCTGCCGTATTGACCCCCCTCGCCGGAAAATTCGCCCTGGCTTCGGGGCTGCCGCTGCACACCGTGCTCATGTCGCAAGTCGTGGGATTTTCCACTACCTTGCTGCCTTACGAATCGGCGCCGCTGGTGGTGGCCATGCAATTGGGCGGCCTGTCGATGAAACCCGCGGTTAAACTCAGCCTGGCGCTGGCGGCGGTGACTATTATTATTCTGTTGCCGCTGGACTTTCTGTGGTGGCGGCTGCTCGGGTGGATTTAACTAGCGGCGGCGCGCGTTAACGCGCCTAATGCCGCCCTTGCGCCGGTGCGGCGAGAATTTCCGACGCGAATACTTGCTCCGTATCCACCGCGTCGAAACGGTAGTGTTGGTTGCAAAATTCACAATCCGCCTCAACCGCGCCGTGCTCGGCCAGCAACTTTTTCACTTCATCGTAGCCAAGCATGCGCAACACCCCCGCCACGCGTTGACGAGTGCAATGGCAGCCAAAGGCTACCGGCAGGGGGTCGAACAATCGCAAGTCTTCCTCGTGGTAAAGGCGATGCAATATCTCGCGCAACTGCAAGCCAATGAGCTCGGCGTCAGTCAAGGTCGACGCTAGGCGTTCTGCGCGATTCCAGGCGTCCGGGTCTTCCCCGGCTTCTCCCGGCATGCGCTGGAGCAGCATCCCCGCCGCGCGCTCGCCATCCGCCGTTAGCTGAAAACACGTTTCCAACTGCTCGGAATGTCGCATATAGCGCGCCAATATCTCCGCCATATTGTTTCCTTCCAACGCTACGATTCCCTGGTAGGCCTGTCCTCCGTCCTGAGGGCTAATGGTAATAGCGAAATGGCCTGCATTCCCCACCAACTGCCGCAAACCGCCGCCGTCCTGCAACGCCCCGCGCCACTTAGCGGTAGCGCGCATCGTCAAGCCGTCGGTGCATTCGACGACGGCCAGGCTCACCGGCCCTCCGCCTTGGAGCTGCATAATCAGGGAACCGTTAAACTTGAGCGTAGCGGACAATAACGCCGCCGCCGCCATCATCTCCCCAAGTAAAATACGCAATGGCGCGGGATAATCGTGGCGCGCCAGCACCGCCGCCCAGGTAGCGTCCAGGTGTACGTATTCGCCGCGCACTGGCTCGTGCTCAAAAACAAAACGTTGCAAAATATCGTGAGAATCCATAAACCCTAGTGTCGTTAAACGTCGCGTTTAGCACGGCAAGTCATCCGCCACGCCATGACATCAAAAATGATGCCGGCGAAACCGCGCCTGTGTTTTTTGAATCGCGGAATGGCCGCCGCATATGGCTTTCCACGAAACCGGAACACGCAAGAATCACCGCCATCGCCCATCGGCATGGCCTCGCAGGCCGCGCGGCGCACCGCCGGATTCCCCGGAAGGCCTCATGGCCGTCCAACCACCCCGGCTCCCACCGGACCGAGTTTTCCTTTATCATTCCCCTGGCCTTACGTTAACCTTTGCTTGTGCTATCCATCATGAATCAGAAAGAAGCCGACCATGCGATCGAAACCATTTGTCAAAAAGGATGCCTCGACGTATCGAGAATCATCGACTGGATGAAACAAGGCGAATGGCCGCCCGAAGTCAGCGCCCTAAACAACGAAGAGCGCCGCTGGGTGCTAGCGGAGCTTCAAGCGATCATGGCCGTTTACGACCATCCTTGAATCCAGGACGGGATTCCCCGCGAAGCCGGGGGAGCGCATCGAGCCGCCGGCGCTGCGAATCGTTACCGATGTGGACGGCGTAGCTCAAAGGCGGAAACCGCTTTGACGATTTCTTGATAGGGGATATTCTCCACCCCGCCGAACCGCTCCAGCGCGGCCTTTACCAAAATATAGACATTGTCCACCCGCGCCGCGTCGGCCGATGCGGGAAACAGTTGCGCCTGCAACCCCAGCAAGCCGCCGCACTGCACTTTCATTTCCTTGGCGTGAGGCAGTACGGCCTCCGCGTGGGTAAGATGCAGGGCAAACAAGGCGTTCCGCCGCAAATGCGCCAGTAAGCCGTCGCAATGTTCCTGCGCGGTTAACGAACTGCATCCCGCCGCCTCTCGTTCCGCAATATTAATGCGCACTAACTTCTCGCAATCCACACGCCGGGAAAGCACCGCCTTCTCGAACGGACAAGTAATTTGATTAATGGCGCTAAAAGTATTGCGGTACGCATTCTCGTCCATTGAACCTCCGCCGGGTTATCCGGCCATCCCGCATCAACGCCGTCACCGTCGCGCATGGCGGCAATGAGCGCCGATACTTAGTAATCATCTCCGATCATCGGCTCCGGCTCGCGCTCCTGGGAAAGCAGATCCTCGGCCTGCAACGGATTTCCCGCGAAAATAATCTTTATCGTGTAATTATCCCGCGGCGTCATGGCGGCCCGCATTATTTTAGCCTGCGCGCTCGCTTCCTTGTACTTTTCAAACGTGTGAACCCACTCCAGCTGCTTGAAGGGTGGAATGATTTTATATACATAATACGGCATAGCGGTTCTCCGTCGAAGAATTGGGATACGCCCGCATTATAGCGGCAATACCCGACTAATGGAATTGGGTATAAGCTCCGCCGGGCGCGACGGCATGCCGCTCTTACAGTACCGGGAAACCAGAACACAGAAAAGTCTACTGATGCTCTGTCCTCTTGACGGGGAAGCTTACGCCTTAACAACGACAAGCAGGAAATCCACAATCGGGAAAACACCCATACCGCCTAAGGCGCGGGCGCGGCGGCAATACCGGCAACCGCCTCCGTCCGCCAGTTGGCAAGCGCCCATTGCCAGACCGTCGCCACATCGGCGCGCGCGATCTCCCTGGGCGGCTCTTGACGAAGAAAGTGCAGCGCCGCCCATAACGCCGCTGCCGGCTGGCGGCTATCCAACGCCGGCGCATGGGTCTGCTTACTCAGTTTTTCGCCCCGGACATTCACCGCCACCGGCAAATGAGCATAGACGGGCGTGGGCAATTCCAATAACCGCTGCAAATGAACCTGACGCGGCGTCGAACCCAGTAAATCGGCGCCGCGCACCACCTCGGTAACCCCCTGCTCGGCATCGTCCACGACCACCGCCAACTGGTAAGCGAATGATCGATCGGCCCGGCGCACCACGAAATCCCCCGCTTCGACGTCCAATGTCTGGCAAATACGCCCTTGCAGCAAATCGTCGAACGCCACCACCGCGCCAGCAGTGCGCACACGCAACGAGCGCGGCGCGCGGCCCGGCGGCAAACCCTCGCGGCAAGTCCCTGGATACACCGATCCTCGCTGGCCGTTCAGGTTGGAGTCGGCGATCTCCCTACGGGAACAACCGCACGGATAAACCGCTCCGGCGGCGTCCAGTGCATCTAGCGCGGCGCGGTAAACCTCGTCCCGCATGCTTTGAATCATCACCGGCCCATCCCACGTCATGCCATAGGCCTCCAGCAACCGCAAAATAGCGTCCGCCGCGCCGGGAACCACTCGCGGCCGGTCGATATCCTCCATGCGCACCAGCCATTCGCCGCCCCGTGAACGGGCGTGCAAGAAGCTGCCCACGGCAGCCGTCAGCGAACCGAAATGCAACGGCCCATTGGGCGTCGGCGCGAAGCGCCCGCGAGGCGGGCGCGGCGTATCATCGTTCAAACGGCGAATTCCTAGTCATTATTCGGATCAAGCCAGAACCATCGCACATCCGGCAACGCGAACGGTTGCGTTCAGCCGCGGCGAAAAACCGCGCAGCGCGCCCCGTACCCGTCGATGCCGCGATACCGATAGGGTCCGCCCTTCATGGCTCTTCAGATAGGCATCGGCCCAGGCGATAAAGCCTGTCCGGCCCTGCTTATTCTCCTCTACCGGCAGCGCGAACACCCTTGCCACCGCAGCCGTTGCCGCCCCTGCAGCCTCGCATCATCTGATTTCAGCAGCCAGACCTGAAATGGATTCCCACAGGCACACCCTCCCAATCAAGTTTCAAGCTGGATTTTGAGATACGCACCCCGCTTATTCTACCGCCCATGGGAAAACTCGCGGGAGTCGCCAGCGGATCCTCATCGATTGGACATGGAGAAAAAGGGGACGCCGCCCTTTAATCGGCGCCCCTTTTTCGCCATTGCGCCCTCATTGGCTCACACCGGAGGCTGAACAGCCAGGCCGCTGGCAATCAAACCACGTTATCGTGCAGCGCCACCTTCACCAGCCAGCGCCTGATTATTTGTTCATCGCCCCGAGAAATGTCGGCCAGCAGCTCTTCTTCCACCGATATGACGCGAGCACGGCATTTTGCCAGAAGCTGCCGACCAGCCTCGGTCACCTCAATATGTTGAATGCGTCCATGTACCGCGTGCGGACGGCGCGAAACAGCACCATTGCGCTCAAGGTTCGACACGATGACGCTCATCGTTTGTGGCGTCAGCAACGACAGACGCGCCAGATCGGCGCCGGAGGCGCCGGGATAGGCCACGAGCATAGTCAGCACCGAGAACTGCGGCAGCGTTACCGCGAGATCGGTAAGCGCGCGCTCCATTCTGAGCCGGTGGGCAGCGCCCGCTTGCCTTAGCAGATAGCCGATGTGGCCTTGCTCCCCTCGCTTGCCTTCGCCAACAGCGGGTAAGGGTGCGTTACGTTGCGTTTTTTTCACATTATTATAAGAATTCGAACATTATGTTAGAGTACTTACATTATCCCGCATACATAGGAACAATACGATGAAACTTTTCGACCATCCATCGCGCATAGACAGGAGCCGCTATGGTCAAATTGCTCCGGCCGTAACCGCCGCCCTCTCCGCCCTCGGCAAAGCCGTCGACGATTCGGGGCTCGACAAACCGCTGACCGAACTGGTCAAGCTGAGGGCCTCGCAGATCAACGGCTGCGCATTTTGCATACAATATCACTTGAACGCGGCGCGCAAACTCGGGGGAAGCTCCGCCAAACTCGATTTGGTCGCCGCATGGCGCGATGCAGGCGTATTTTCGGCGCGCGAGCGAACTGCACTGGCATGGACAGAAGCCTTGACATTGATGGCTGGAAACGGTGTGTCCGACACCGCCTACATCGAATTGCAAGGACAGTTCTCGGAATCCGAGATCGCATTTCTAACCGCCGCCGTCGGCGCCATCAATGTCTGGAACCGTATCGCCGGCGCGCTGCATTTCGCACCGCCCGTGGTCTCCGAACCAATCGGATCGGGGGACGAGTCATGAATGCATTGACGACAGTCGCACAGTACATCGACAATGAGAACGATGTTCGCCGTTGTTACGCCGTGATGGCGCAGTTGCGCCCGCATCTGGCGTCGGAAGACGATTTCGTCGCTCGCTGGCGTCGGCAAGCAACGGACGGCTATCGTCTGCTAGCGCTGCTCGACGGTCTTCACGTCGTCGCCCTGGCAGGCTTTCGTGTGCAAGAGAATCTGGTGCATGGTCGCTTTCTGTATGTCGACGATCTCGTGACCGACGAGCGCCTACGCAGCGGCGGCCATGGCGAACGGTTGATGGCCCGGCTCAAGCAGGAGGCGCATGTTCTTGGCTGCGGCAAGCTGGTTCTGGACACTCCGTTATCCAATTCTTTGGGGCACCGCTTCTATTTCAGAAACGGCCTGCTCGCCAGTGCGTTGCGCTTTAGCATCGCGATCACGCAGTAGTCGGAAAGGCGACGCTACGACACATCATTGCAAGCTCCAGGGAAAAGCTATCGCGCAGCCGTCAAACAGGCGAAGGAACGGCCCTATGTCACCGACGGATGGCAATGATGCAAAGAACGCCGGGGGATCGGTGCTAACACCCTCTCTCGGCTTGTTTCATTTTTCCGCACGGCTCGGCTGACCGTCATGTCATGAACGCCGAAACGCCGCTTGACCGCCGTCATCGTAATAAGCGCCCGACAAGTAAGCCTAGGCCATGACCTCATCTTCATCGGGACGCCGGTTGCGGTATTCATCCAAGGGTGCAGCAACCCATCGTCGACGCGCTTTCGAATAAAACCGCCTACGCGTCCATCGTAAGCCGTGCATCCCTAACGCGCGGAACGCGGGAAGAAAGCATCCGTTCGACAAGGCGCGCGAAAAAAGAACGGGGCTTGCGCGTTTACCTGGCTAACTATCCGCGGCGCCTTATGGTTCAGCCACTCAGAAGGCAAGAGCAAAACGCAAGGAGCCGCTAAGATGAAAAAATAAACGGCGCAGCAACGGTCTCGCTCTGCTTGCCCCATCTCCCCGCTACGTTCGTCCCAGTCAGTCCGCTGGACGCTCCAACCCGAATTCCTTTAACACATCCGCGTAGGTGGACGCGACTTTGTGGAATGCCGGCGCTTCGTTGAACGCCCGAGACGCTGGGAAATAGAGTTCCCGCCCTGAAGCGGCGCTCAAAATATAAGCAAATTGCCAAAGATGCATCTTGGGATAGGTGATGACAAGCGGCCCCAGGGGGTCGATCGGGACTTCAGGAAACATTTCCTTGAGCATATTGTAAATATCGATAGCCGCTTCCGGAAGGAGAAACCCATCGGAGGATGTTCGCGTGCAACCGCCCGCGCAAACGCAATTCCCGTCGCCGTCGCATCGATATTGACACCAGGCTTCTTGGCCTTCCGGGCATCGGACCCGACAGTGGTCACCGCAATCCGCAACATTACCCATACCGGCTCTCCTTTTCAGAACGTGGTGATATTGAACAAGCGCGCCGTCTTCCCCAACGCTATGGCAACATCCCTATGCGGAGCAGCATTCTTTAACTATTTCAAATAGTAGTGCATTATTGCCCCAAGCAAGATATTACGCGCCACGCCAATGGGCCGCCCGGCGCAAAAACGCATCGTTGGCGCGCCGCCGGCCGCTAGCAGGCCCGCCGCCGACGACCGGCGGTTGGATGGATAAAATACGGCGGCGCGCACCGGTTAGTCGTCATGATCGCCCACCTGAAGCCCATGCGGCCGAAGAACGGCATTAACCGCTTTTCATGCAAAAGGCTTAATCGACCCTATGTTAATCAACACCATCCGAGATTTTCTGCGATTAGAGTCCGCCAGCGGGATATTGCTGCTTATCGCCGCGGTGCTTGCGATGCTGATCGAGAATAGCCCAGCGCAATATCTTTACGGCGCGCTGCTGAATACGCCGGTGGATATCCGTATCGGCGCATTTGAAATCGCGAAGCCCTTGTTGCTGTGGATCAACGACGGCCTAATGGCGCTATTCTTTTTCTTGGTCGGCTTAGAAATCAAGCGTGAAATTATTCGTGGAGAATTATCCGATCCGGCCCAGATCACGTTGCCGGTCATTGCCGCCGCCGGCGGCATGATTGTCCCTGCGGGGATTTATTTATTCTTTAATTGGGGGCACCCCGCCGCGTTGAATGGGTGGGCCATTCCCTCGGCCACTGACATTGCGTTCGCCCTGGGCGTCCTATCGCTATTAGGCAACCGCGTCCCCAATACGCTAAAACTGTTTTTGTTGACGCTCGCCATCGCCGACGACTTGGGCGCAATCATCATTATCGCGATATTTTACACCACGCATTTGTCCATTGGTTCGCTGCTGGCCGCCGCCGTGGCGCTCGCCGCGCTTTTCGTGCTCAACCGGCGGGGAGTGCTGTCCGTCACGCCCTATTTATTCATTGGCGTCATCCTCTGGGCAACCGTGCTGAAATCCGGCGTTCACGCCACATTGGCCGGCGTTCTCTTGGCGTTATTTATTCCCTTGAAGTCCGCGTCGACGGAGGAGCCCTCGCCGCTGGAACAACTTGAACACGACATTCACCCCACCGTCGCCTACGCCATACTGCCGCTCTTCGCTTTTGCCAACGCGGGCGTGTCGCTGCACGGGCTGTCCTTCTCCTCGCTGCTGGCGCCCGTGCCGCTAGGCATCGCGGCGGGGCTCTTTATTGGCAATCAGCTCGGCGTATTCAGCTTTAGCTGGATAGCCGTCAAGCTCAAGTTGGCCCGCCTGCCCGATGGCGTTAATTGGCTGCAACTGTACGGCGTTTCCTTATTGTGCGGTATTGGTTTTACCATGAGTCTGTTTATCAGTTCGCTGGCTTTTGCCCGGGGCGGCCCGGGCCTAGCGGTCGATGACCGGCTGGGCATTCTCTGCGGTTCGATACTCTCCGCGATTGCCGGTTATTTCGTGTTACGCTTCGCTCTCGGCGGGAAAAACCATACCGTCAGCGACTAGCCCATGTCGCTACAAGAAACACGGCAACCGCGTGCGGTGCATTCGTTCCCTAGAATCCGCGGGAAACGGCGCGCCATTACTGGATCGCCGATGACCGATCCAATCCCCGGCGGTTCCGGGAAAAGACCGGAAGCGCGCCGGGACAGGTGGAATACGGACGCGGGCGGAACCGGGTGTTTCCAGCACGATTAAGACGCGTCCGCCCCCCCGCATCGGCGGCAAGGCCGCCATATATCAACATAGGTTTAGTTCGGAGTGGGCCGTCAGGAAACTAAAGGTACTGCCACGATGGCTTCCCCACCCCAACGGTACTGAACTTCAAGGAAATTGAAATGATCATCGCAATCGTTAAAGCAAAAATAATTTCTGGTAAACAGGAAGAACTTCGTACCATTGCCGATAAACTTCAGTATGAATACGCACCCCAAGAAGAAGGCTGTGAGCAGTATGAGTCGTTTATTGATGGGAGCACGTTTATTACGCTTGAGCGTTGGAAAAATCAGAATGTTCTCGATAAGCATCTAAAAACAAAGCATGTGGAGGAGTTTGTGCCACAAATGAGGAACTGCGTTGAGGGTGGTGAATTTTCTGTTCAATTTATCAAAACCACCGATGTTTCTTTTGTGACACTTTGAGCGTGTGCCGTTGCGCATCCACCATTCATTTAGGAACTGCTAAGGCGCGCCCATGACACATGTAGGTGTCGACTTGAAAAACAATACCTAAAACTATTTTGCTACAAGTCGGATCAGGCGATCCATGCTCCTGTGTCATAGTAGTATCGAATCGAAACTATATAGAGTGTATCGATAGAACAAAAATTGGGCTCGGTGCGAAGCAATAGCCACCTGGTGTCGTTAGCGAATCAGTGACTTCGCTCGCTCGCCGCATACCGGCGTATTTAACAAGGAGGCGGTCCATGTATCAAGGAGGATGTCTATGCGGCGCGATCCGCTTTGAAATTACCGGAAAGATACGCCGCATCGTCTATTGCCACTGCACGCAATGCCGTAAAGCGCAAGGCAGCGCTTTCGCAACCAACGGCGTCGTCGCGGCGGATGAGATCGAGCTGCTGGCCGGGGAAGACATGCTCACCGGCTATGAATCATCCCCCGGCCAAATCAAGTATTTTTGCCGCCGTTGCGGCTCGCCGATCATGAGCAAAACCCAAGCGAAACCCGGGCAGCGGCGAATACGGCTAGGCGCTATCGAATCGGACATCGCCGAGCGGCCGGAAGCGCATATTTTCGTCTCATCGAAAGCGAACTGGGAAACCATCGGCGCCGACCTGCCGCAATACGACGCCTATGAGCCCAACCGGTAAATCCCCGCCGGCGGATTGACGCGAAAACCGTTGCCCGTCGTTACGCCATGGCGTGGAACATACGTGAACCGGCTGACATATGTGATTCCACGCATAGCTTACCGTCAGCCGTTACGACCGCATCCGCTACCGCGCCGTTCCTTTCACAGCGGATTATCACGGCCTTGCCCATCGGCCGCCGGCGCGAATCATTCAAAACAGCGCCGAATCTATTTAAATGCTACATTCCCGATTCATTAAGGATAACGGGCCTAGGGAAGGAAACATGAAAAAACAAATCATCCGTATCTCGCCGCTCCAAACCGCCAAGGTGATCGCGGTCTTGTACTTTGTATTCAGCATCCCGTTCATCGCATTGATGGCGATTTCCATCATGCTGTCGCCAGCCCCGAAGCCCGCTATTTTCTCCGGCTTCCTGCTGGCCATGCCTTTCCTCTACTTAATCGCCGGCTTTTTATTTACAGTAACCGGCGCGTGGATATATAACGGAATTGCAAAGTGGCTACGGGGTATCGAGTTTTCCTTCGCGGACGTCGAGACACCCTAACCGCGTTTTACCGCCACGGCGCGTCCGCGCCGCCAATGTTTAGGGCGATCGCCGCCATGGCGGCGCCCCAACGCGATGGACGCGTTCCACGCATCGCGTGACGGCGGGGATTCGCCGGATCATTTCATTAAGGAGTCACTCTATTGTCGGATCATATTAGCGCTGAAGCAGTGATTGCCTTCTGGTACTCGCCGGAAATGCGAAAATGCTGGTTCTCGTCCACGCCGGCGCTGGACGCCGAGATACGCGATCGATTCGGCGCCCTGTGGCGCCGCGCGGCGGCAGGGGAATTGGACGACTGGAAAAACCAGCCGGACCGTTGTCTGGCGTTGATTATCGTACTGGATCAATTCCCGTTGAATATGTTTCGCGGGCAAGCCCTCGGTTTTAAAACCGAGCGGCAAGCGATAGAAGCCGCGAAATACGCGGTCCGTCAAGGCTACGACCGCGTGATCCCCGCCGAGCGCCTAGCCTTTTTATATATGCCGCTGATGCATAGCGAACAACTGGAGGATCAAGAAGCCTCGGTCAGGCTGTTCGAAGCGGCGGGTCTGAACGATAATGTCTCTTTCGCCCGACACCACCGGGACATCATCGAACAATTTGGCCGTTTCCCTCACCGCAACGCCATTCTCGGCAGAGAAAGCCGCCAGGAGGAACGCGACTATCTTGCCTCCAAGGACGCATTTTTAGGTTAGCGCGGCGCGGTAAAATAAAAAATATTCCGGTTTCCCGCGTCCGCGGGATTCATCGACGGTTCATTTGTACATTAACGAGGAGACATCATGGAACGGCATCCGTTGAAAAGACAAGTGTTCACGGCAATAAGCGCGGCATTGTTATCGATAGGCCTTGCGCATGGCGAAGGGTTTACCCTGACTAGCCCGGACGTTAGCGGTCAATTATCGGCGCAACAGGAGTTCTCCGGCTTCGGCTGCCATGGCGGCAATATTTCCCCGCGCCTGCAATGGAAAAACGCGCCGAAACACACGAAAAGCTTCGCGGTCACCGTATACGACCTCGACGCGCCCACTGGCAGCGGCTGGTGGCATTGGGTCATCTTCAATATCCCCGCCAACGTCCACCGGCTGAAAAGCAACGCCGGCGATATTGCGCGGCATATCGCCCCTAAGGGCAGCATCCAAAGCGTCACCGACTACGGCAAGCCCGGCTTCGGCGGCGCTTGCCCGCCCGTGGGCGACAAAGCCCACCGTTATGTTTTTACCGTATTCGCCCTTAAAGCACCGACGTTAACATTACGCGCCAGCACGCCGCCCGCCATGGTGGGCTATTACCTTAACCAAGACGCGCTCGCCAAGTCATCGCTGATCGCCTATTTCGCACGGCCGAAATAAAATCGGCCGGCCGCTTGCCGGCCAGAGCGGCGCGAACACCGCTCGGCGAAAAGTACGCCGCTCCCTTTCGTCGATTTGGGTGCGGCGCATGGAGAGAACGCCCCCTGCCGCGCGGTTTGACTGTCTTCTTAACGGCGTCCGCAAAGCGCCGCTAATCGACTCAACGGCCACGGCCCGCCGGACGACGCGGCGCGGCAGGCCGCCCGGCGAATTTGCCGGCGCCCACCGGAGATGACGGCCTGGACGAT
>DOVS01000333.1 GCA_003519965.1 Betaproteobacteria bacterium | reverse complement strand
TGCGGATTTATTGGGAAACCGCCGATGTCGGCGGGAAATTGGGAAAGGATGCAGCATGAACCCACTAGCTGAACTGTTTGACGGCTTCTCCTCGGCCGAGGAATTTCTCCAGTTTTTCAGTATTGCCTACCGGCAGGAAGTCGTTAATGTCAACCGCTTGCATATTTTGCAACGTTTCCATCAATACTTGCGCCAAACGCCGGGGCTGGACGCGATGGACGAAACGGCGCTGCGCGCCGCTTGCAAGCCGTTGCTAACGCGCGCCTACGCGGACTTCGTCGGCTCCAGCGCGATCAAGGAAAAAGTGTTTAAGGTGTTTCGTGACGCCGAAGGCGCTAAAACGGTGTCGGTAGAGCAATTGCGCGCGCAATTGCCTTCGCGCTAGGCGAAATGTCGCACATAGGGAGAACGGATTGTTTGCTTTGCGACAATGCGCCGGCAGCGGGTCTTCTTTAGATAGTCCGCTGATAAATCAATGAAAGTAGAATCCGGTGTGACTTGGTACGAAGCTTGCTGTCGGTTGGGAAAACGGCCACGGAACGAGGAGCTTAACAATTATGCATATTGTCGTTTGTATTAAACAGGTGCCGGACAGCGCCCAAATCCGCGTTCATCCGGTGACCAATACCATTATGCGTCAGGGCGTGCCGGCCATTATTAATCCCTACGACCTGTTTGCGCTGGAAGAGGCGCTGCGCTTGAAGGACAAATTCGGCGGCACCATCACCGTGATTACCATGGGGCCGCCTCAGGCCGAGGCGGCGCTGCGCAAGGCGCTGTCGTTCGGGGCCGACGACGCCATTTTAGTGACTGACCGGGCGTTTGCCGGTGCGGATACGTTAGCGACCAGTTGCGCGCTGGCGTCGGTTATCCGTCAAATTCAAAACAATATGCCGGTGGACATGGTGTTTACCGGCAAGCAAACCATCGATGGCGATACCGCGCAAGTCGGGCCGGGCGTTGCTAAACGGCTGGGACTGCAATTGCTGAGCTATGTGTCCCGGATCGCGGCGGTCGACGTCGAGCAGCGGGAGATCGTGGTGCAGCGCCGCGCCGAGGGCGGGGTGCAAGTCCTCAAGACCGCGCTGCCCTGTCTCGTTACCATGCTGGAAGGCACAAACGAAATGCGTTTCGCCACCATGCCCAATATGTTCCGCGCCGCCCGTCATCCGCTCAAGGTATGGGATAAGGACGCGGCGGGCATCGAGGACATGACCAAGATCGGTTTGAAAGGTTCGCCCACCGTCGTTAGCAAAGTGTTTGCCCCGACGCCTAAGTCGGCGCGCGCCGAAATTATCGCGGTGGAAAGCGGCGAACCCAAGGATATGGCCGTGACGTTGCTGGCTAAGATGTTTACGCGCTTTCCGCAGATTGAGAAACAGCTGACCCAGCAAGCGTGACGGACGCTGGGTTAATGCGGCCCGCGCATCCGGGCGGCATTGATCCAGCGGCGGTGATTTTAAGGAAAGGATAGAGTCATGAGCGAAACAGCACCAGCCAGGAAAGGCAAACGCAAATTCGAGCTGGATCCCCGGCTGGCCGGGTACAAAGGGGTCTGGGTGTTTATCGAGCACGAGCGGGGGCGCGTGCATCCGGTTTCCTGGGAGCTGCTCGGCGAGGGCCGCAAACTGGCCGACATGCTCGGCGTGGCGCTATCGGGTGTCGTGCTTGGGGAGCCTGGCGCGACGACCCGGAATTTCTGCGAGGAAGCGTTTTATCATGGCGCCGACCGCTGCTATCTGATCGAAGACGACATTCTCAAGGATTATCGCAACGAACCGTTTACCAAGGGCATGACCGATTTGGTCAATGCCCACCAGCCGGAGATTTTGCTGCTCGGCGCGACCACTCAAGGCCGCGACCTCGCCGGCAGCGTAGCGACAACATTGCAAACCGGGCTGACCGCCGACTGCACCGGGCTAACTATCGATCCCGATAATCGCAGTCTGGCGGCGACGCGCCCTACCTTCGGCGGCAGCCTGCTCTGCACCATCGTGACGCTGAATTACCGTCCTCAGATGGCGACCGTCCGTCCGCGGGTCATGGCGATGCCCGCGCGTGACGAGTCGCGGCGCGGCGCCATTGTCGAGCACCCGCTGAACATGGTGGAAGCGAATATCATCACCAAGGTGCTGGAGTATATCCCCGACGCCATGCAGGACAAGCCGCAATTACCGTTCGCCGACATCATCGTGTCCGGCGGACGCGGCATGAAAAAACCGGAGAATTTTCAATTAATTTGGGATCTGGCCCAAGTACTCGGCGCCGAAGTGGGCGCTTCGCGCCCGGTGGTGCAGGCGGGCTGGGCGGATTTGGAGCGCCAGGTGGGACAGTCGGGCAAAACGGTGCGGCCCAAGCTCTATATCGCCGCCGGTATTTCCGGGGCGATTCAGCACCGGGTCGGGATGGAGGCGTCGGATTGCATCGTCGCCATTAACAATGATCCCAATGCGCCGATTTTCGATTTTGCCACATTCGGCATTGTCGGCAACGCCATGCACATCTTGCCCGCCTTGACCGAGACATTCCGCCAGCAGTTGGCGACGACAAAGATAGCGAGTTAAGCGGTTCGCACCGCGAGGAGGAAGGCAATGAGCGAAAAATTCGATGCAATCGTGGTGGGGGCCGGACCTTCGGGCAATACTGCTGCATACACCTTGGCAAAGTCCGGGTTGAACGTGCTGCAATTGGAGCGGGGCGAAACGCCGGGAACGAAGAATGTACAGGGCGCCATTCTGTACTCGGACGCCCTGGAGCGGATTATCCCCGATTTTCGCGATGACGCTCCCTTGGAGCGCCACCTGATCGAACAACGCATGTGGGTGCTGGACGATGAATCCTTCGTCGGCAGCCATTACCGTTCGGAAGGCTTCAATCAGCCGCCCTATAACCGCTATACCATTATCCGCGCGGCGTTCGACAAATGGTTCTCGGAAAAAGTGCGTCAGGCGGGCGCTCTGGTCATCTGCGAAACTACGGTGACCGATTTATTGCGCGACGACAAAAATCGGGTCGTCGGGGTGCAAGTAGACCGCGAAGGCGGCTCGATCTACGCCGACGTGGTGATTTTGGCGGACGGCGTGAACTCGTTGTTGGCCAAGAAAGCCGGCTTCCATGCGGAACTCGATCCCACCCACGTGGGCTTGGCGGTGAAAGAAATGCACTTTCTCCCCGAGGAGACGATCGAGCAGCGCTTTAATGTCGGCGAGGACGAAGGCGTGGTGATCGAACTGTTCGGTAAAGTCACCCAGGGCATGATGGGCACCGGTTTTTTGTACACCAATAAAGAATCGCTTTCTATTGGCGTGGGTTGCATGCTATCCGACTTCAAAACGCAAAAAATATCGCCCTACGCCTTGCTGGAGAACATGAAAAACCATCCGTCGATCAAACCATTGCTGGCGGATGGCGAGATGAAGGAATACACCGCTCACCTGATCCCGGAAGGCGGCTACAAAGCGATTCCCAGGATCGCCGGCGACGGCTGGATGATCGTTGGCGACGCCGGTATGTTCGTCAACGCCGTGCATCGGGAAGGGTCCAACCTAGCCATGACCACCGGCCGTCTCGCGGCGGAAACCGTGGTGGCGCTCATGCAGGAAAGCAAGCCCATGACCGAGGCGAACCTCGCGGCCTACCGCAACCGGCTGGACGATAGTTTCGTGATGAAAGACCTAAAGAAATACAAAGAGATGCCGGAGATATTCCATCGCAACAATCAATTCTTCACCACCTATCCAGAGCTGATTAACCGTTCCGCGCACACCATGCTAAAGGTGGACGGGGTGGACAAAAAAACCAAGGAGCGGGAGATTTTCTCCAGCTTTACCCATAAACGCTCCTTATTCGGACTCATGGGCGACGCCTATAAGCTATGGAGGGCATTCAGATGAACGTCAAGGTCGAGGAAAAACTATTTCAAAACCGCTACCGGGTGGACACCGATCATCCTCATGTCAACATCCGTAATCCCGATGTATGCGAGTACGAATGCAAGACCCAGCAATGCACCGTGTGTTGTCCGGCGGGGTGCTATACGCGGGAAGGCAGCGGCAAGGTCGTACTGATTGCCGACGGCTGCTTGGAGTGCGGCACTTGCCGCATCATCTGCACCGACTACCGCAATGTCGACTGGGAGTATCCCCGTGGCGGTTACGGTATTCTGTTCAAATTCGGTTAAGGCGCGGTTGGCGCCGGCTTAATCCGTCAGGAGGAACGAATGGCAAAACCCGAAACACCTCTTTCTCTGTAGCCGGAACCGGGGGCCGGGGCGCCCTCGCGGTTCTGGCGCCCAAAACGGCTGCAGCGACATGCCGGACGAATGCATGTTTGAATTCCAGCGGCGTAACCTAGGCGGGCAATTCGCCGTCGCATTAACCGGTTGCCTGGGCTCGTGCGGTTCCGGCCCCAGCGTGTTGGTGTATCCCGAGGGCGTCATGTACGGCAAAGCGACCCAAGAGGATGTGGCGGCAATTATCGACGAACACTTGCTTGCCGACCGTCCGGTCAGCCGGCTTCAGGCGCCGGCGGAAATATGGGGGTGAACATGGGAAACGCCGAATGGCGGCAAGCCGCGGAGGGTTCGGCGCTGAAGGCGCTAAAACAGCGGGAGCGCCTGCTGTCCGCGGTATTTAGCGGCGCCAGATTGCGGGACGGGTGGGATTTCGCGGGGAGCTGGCGCTGAAATTCGCGGCGTCCACCGCTGAGGAAAAACGCCCGCCGGAAATCAAGGCGGAGCCAGTCCTATTAACCGCCGAAGAGGGCGGCATCGGATGTCTGGCGTGCTTCGTCGATTCGTTGGCCTACCTGCAAGCGTTGGTGGACGTGATGGGCGAATTCCTCATCCCGGAAGGCAAATGCTTCCTATTTGCCGGTAATATCGACATCTCCACGCGTTACGCCATTGCCATGAGGGAAGTCCGCTTTTACGTGCCGCCTTGGGATGAAGCGACGGTATATAATGAACTGCTAGAGTTGTTCTACTTGGATCGGGGCGACCTTAAACGTCTTGGTAACGGCGAGAAACGCGACGCCATCGCCACGGCCGCCGCCGGTTTTACGGGCGCGTTCGAACCGATTACCTTCGCGCAAGGGCTGCAATGGATGGGCGAGATAAAGCAGCCGGAAAACCGTCCGGTGTAACCCGGCGCGGTTCGGCAGGGCGCGGCCGCCAACACCGTGGGGGAGTGTTATGCAGTTAGGTGAAATATCGTGTCACTTGAAATGAATGCTGAGCTTAGATTTCCGATGGGAGCGTCGACGCCGATGAGTAGCTTAGCGGTAGGTGACTTTCTTTACCTAGCACAGCGCATTACCTCGACGCTGTTGGACGGACAGCAAATTATTGAGACGTTCAAAAAATATTTCTGTAAAGCTAGCAGCGAGCATTACGCACGCAGCTCTAGTTTATCTTGGGCTAAGTCTGATCTTGAGCGTCACGCATCCAGTGCATCGTCCGACGCTCCGGGGTTTATCGCTGCATTTTGTGATGCATGCGAAGATCTCGGTGCTAACGATATAGCTGTTCCTGACCATTCGCATGTCAACAAGCTTCTCGAAAAGCACAATGTTCCATACCGAATAATAGATAATGAACTGCACGAGACAGTTGACTATGTATCTCCGCCAGAGCCGATGGCATCGCCAGCGAGTGTTGTTGCTCAGGCTTTGGCTGATGCCAAGGCATTAATCGGTCACGCAAACGCTTCGAGCGCGATTGATAGGGCGCATACCGCTTTGCATGGGTATTTGGTCGATCTATGTGTGAGCAACGGTATAGAGGCAAACCAAAAGATAATTACTTCAAAGGCCTTCAAATCACTGAGGAAATCACATCCGGCGCTTACCCCTGATGGGCCTTGTTCCGCAGAGGTAACAAGAGTTCTGCAAGCTTTTGCAACATCTATTGATGCGTTCTCAATAATACGAAACAAAGCAAGCTTAGCTCACGCTAATGAGCTGCTGGATGAACCTGAAGCGACAGCAGTAATTAACGCGATCTATACAATATTTAGGTATATTCAAGACTGCCTTCAAAGATATGGGCACTAAACTGCATAACAAGGCGCTTTACGCGGACCAAATTTCCACTTGGCGTGCTGGGTATTTCCGCGCTAACTGCGAGTTGTCGCGGGACGTTGTTTCGTGCGGTTATTTCCGGGTTGCCGCAAGCATGGTCTGAGCCGGGCGTCTAATGGCCGCCGCCGACGGCTTCTTGCGCGGTTGCCGTTTAGCGGTCGCCTTCCGCCGCATTAAAGGCGTCGATGCATTCTTTTAAGCTGCCGGCGGCGTTTTTCTGATTAGTGACGACACACGAGCCGACCGCCGCCGGTTCTTCTTCCGCGGGAGCGGCTGGGTTCGTCGCGGCGGTTGCCGCCGTCGATGGCTTCGTCTGCGGAGCAGGAGGTGGTTTGGCGGCGGCTTGCGCTTGGCTGCGCAGTGCGCCGATTTCGCTGTCCTTGGTTTCTATGTGGGTTTTCATCTGCTGAATTTGGGTTTTTAAGTGTTGGATTTCGCGCGCGCGGTGGTGCTGAATCCGGGAGTAGCTCAATAAAGAGACGCCTACGCCCAGCACGAGACCGGCAACCGCCACTGCCGCGATCCAGACGGCGAGACGTTTGCGGCGCGGCGCCGGTTGTTCGCCGTCCTCCGCCGCGTCTTCTACCCCGGCGGCGGTTTCCTCGGCGGCGGTTTCCTCGGCGGCTGGAGAGGGGGCCGCGCCGCCGGCGTCGGTCTCTGTCTCTTCTTCTCCTTCCTCTTCATCCACCGGCGATGTACCGCCACGGCGCTGGAACAGCGCGGCCAGCCGTTCGCGCGCGCGCGCGAACGCGGCGCTCAGCCACGCCATGCGCCCCGGTTTCGCTTCGTTCGTTTCCGCGGTTTCATCCGGAGCTTCGGTTTCAGCCGCCGGCGTTTCATCCACCGTGGGTTCGGCGGCAACGGCGGGTTCCCCGGCGGGCGGCTCGGCTTCGGCCGCCGGTTCTGTCATGGTGTCCGGCGGATTGTCGCTCATGAGGTCATCGAACGGCTCCATCGTAGGGATGGCGTCGATATCGAAATCTGTCGGTTTTTCTGACATGGGGAATCGAATCCCGGCAAATTTTCAGATAGGATCTAGTTACCCTATCACAAATTGAACAGAATGCCGTCATTGGGTTGAACGATATTTTTTGTTTCCGGCGAGGTGCAAAAAACATGACCGATACCAAGGAAAAACTGGAATCTACCTACGGCGCTATTCAGCAAGCCGCCGACGGCGGCGGCGCGATCGTTTCGCTGCACCCGGAGGCGGTCGCCCTGCCCAAGGAAAAAGTGATTAGCGTGACGGTCTACGTGCTGGGAATCAACGATTGTCACGAACCGGACGTGTTCGTGACGCAAGTCACCTGTTCGGAAACGGAGTACTACGAAGAGAGCCAGCATTTGACCATTGCCGAGGAGCGCGCCAGGGCGACGGGATTTTCCGACCCGATTTTTTCCTTCGACGAACAGGAGCACGGCGTGATCGAAAAACTCGCCGCTTTGTTCTCCAAGCGCCATGGCTGACCTGTTGACCTGCACCAAAGCGGGGGATGTCTTTGTCGTCCGCACCATAAGCAAGCCGCTTCCGTCCAGCGCATGAATATAACTCGTTGAAATAAAATGAATTCATTGTTGGATCGCATCTTGCTTATATTGCGGCTATATCCATAGTCTTGGTCAAGTGAATGCCGGAGAGCCCTCCGCGAGGAACATGACAATGCGGCAAGATAACCATGGTGGAATGGTGGAGCTCATTACCATTTATGAGATCAGCAAAATACTGAGTTCCTCGTTCGATCTTCATAAAACGTTGCACAACGTGCTTAACTTGTTGTCCTCCCATTTGCAAATGAAGCGCAGCATGGTCAGCCTGGTGGAAGAGGCCGACGATGCGCTGCAAGTGGTGGCGGCGGCGGGTTTATCGCCGGAGGAAATCCGGCGCGGGCGCTTTCTCATTGGCGAGGGCGTGACGGGCCGTA